>VFKQ01000133.1 GCA_009885445.1 Anaerolineaceae bacterium
AGATCCTGCCACCAATATATCCCTGAGGAGCGTTTGTCAAAGTTCTATTGAGGTTGATTTCTATGCATCGTGAACGAGTTTCTGAAAATGTTTACTGGTTCCAAAGCGACGTGTACGCGCAGGTCACTGCGGGCGTCATCCTCGGTCCGCAATGGGCTGTGGTCGTGGACACACTCGCCCTGCCCGATGAGACGATGGCCATCCGCGATTTTATTGAGCGCGAGTTAACCGTGCCCGTGCGTTATGTGATCAACACCCACTATCACGCTGATCACGCCTGGGGCAATTGCTTCTTCCCCGGCGCAACCATCATCGCGCATGAGTTGTGTCGCAACCTGTTGGAGCAGCGCGGCATCCCTTCACTCGAGTCGGCGCGCAAACAAAATGCAAGTTTGAAGCAGGTGCGCATCGTCCTGCCGCAGATGACTTTCTCTGGCGGGCAAATGACTCTACGCGTGGGCAAAAAGAATCTCACCATCCTGCCCTCCATCGGTCACAGCAGTGACGGCATCTCGGTGCTTGTTGAAGAAGACCGTGTGCTCTTCGCTGGCGACGCCTTCATGCCCCTGCCCTACGTGGTAGACGGCGACCTCGAAGAAAGCGCCGCCACCATCCGCAAGATCGGACGCATGGGGCTGGAAAATATTGTTCAAGGCCACGGCGACATTATCCTGCGCGGCGAAATTGAGGCGGCGGTCAAAGAAAATCTCAGCTATTTATCCAATCTAAAAAGGAGCGTCAAGGGCGCACTGCGCAAGAAGAACGCTGAAGAATTTCTTGAGGCCATCAGCATCGAATCGTGCGGCAAGAGCCGTGTCCACTTGGGCGGGCTGGCTGGCACCCTGCACAAACGCAACGTGCAGAGCGTCTATCGCTACATGCTCGAGCACGGCGTCGGCGAATAATTTTTTCACCAACTTCAGACTTCGGAAATCTTTAAGAAGCATTCCCGTTTTAAGCGCATCCAGGCAGATTTCCGAAGTCTTTCCGAAATAACTTTTCATCCAGCGAGGTCAAATGCCCAAAGCAACCTATCATTTTCCGCGCGGATTTTTATGGGGCACGGCCAGCGCCGCGCATCAAGTGGAAGGCGACAACAAAAATAATCAATGGTGGGCCTGGGAGCAGACGGGTCACACCAACGGGACGTCGGGTCGGGCCTGCGATTGGTGGGCCGGCCGCTGGGGCGAAGACTTCGAGCGCGCCGCCGCAAGCGGACAAAACGCCCAGCGACTCTCCGTAGAGTGGAGCCGCATTCAGCCCGCGCCGAATCGCTGGGACGAAGACGCCCTCGAGCGTTATCGCGTCATGTTGAAGGGTCTGCACGAGCGCGGACTGACTCCGCTGGTCACACTGCATCACTTCACCGACCCGCTTTGGCTGGCAGAGTTTGGCGGCTGGGAATCTGAGGCCGTCGTCGCCTTGTTTGAAAAATTTGTGCGCAAAACCGTGGGGGCACTGAAAGAATTTTGTTCGCTGTGGTGTACGATCAATGAGCCAAACGTCTACGCGTTAAGCGGGTATGCACACGGCGCATTTCCACCGGGCGTAAACAATCTCAAGCGCGCTGTGCAGGTGGAAGCCAATCTCTTGCGCGCACATGCCGCCGCATACCACGCCATTCACGAAGTTCAGCCTCAAGCGCGCGTGGGTTACGCATTACATTATCGTCCGATGTTGCCAAAACGCGCCTGGTCACCGCTGGATAGACTCATGCGCAACATTAGTTACACGGGCATCAACATGGCCTTCCCCTCGGCCATCTCCACCGGCGTGATGAAAACCCCGCTTGGAAAATTTATCATCCCCGAAGCCAAAGGCACACAGGATTATCTGGGGCTTAACTATTATTCACAAGACACAATCACCTTTAATCTCTTCAACCCCAAACACCTCTTCACCCACATGGGCTTTCCCGCCGACGCGGATTTCAGCGACACAAAATTCATCGCCAACATCCCCGAGGGCCTTTACTCCAGCATCAAGTGGGCCGCGCATACCTACCCGGGTCTGCCGATTCTCGTCACCGAGAACGGCGTGGAATCTGCCGACGACCGCATGCGTCCGCGTTATCTGGCGGGGCATATTCACCAGATGTGGCGCGCAGTCAATTTCAATTGGCCCGTGCAGGGATATTTCCACTGGTCACTGGTGGACAACTTTGAATGGGAACGCGGCTGGACTCAACGCTTCGGCCTGTGGGCGCTCGACCCCGAAACGCAAATCCGCACCAAACGCCCCAGCGCGGACCTGTATGCGGACATCTGCAACGAAAACGGACTCTCCTCAGACATGGTCCAAAAATATTGCCCCGAGGTGTTTGAGAAATTGTTTCCGTCGTGAGGCAAGTAAACACGGAAACAGGTAGACAGGTAAACACGGCCAACTGATTACCGATTGTATTTTCTAACGATTCAGATATAATCACTTCATCGTATCTTTTTTTTTACCAAGGAGACTCAAAATGGAAATTACATGTATCAGCTGCAAGAAGCCCTTCAAACTCAACGCGCTTGAAATCGGCGCGGCGATGTTGGATTATTCACTGGGGCATTCACATACATTTGGTTGTGATCACTGCCAAACAAAAAACACACTGACCAAGGCTGCATTTGAAACGGCAAAGGATGCTTTTGAATCAGGCACAAAGCCAGTCGCCGCCATGCCTGCGGCCAAACCCGCGATAGCTCCCGCTCCGGCGAAACCCGCTATGGCGAAACCCGCCGCCGCGATGCCTACGGCCAAGCCAATGGTGGCCGCTCATGGTAGGGACGATGATGCTATGCCCAAGGCAGGCCCTCGTGCCGAGGCTGGCATGACTGTTAAAGGCGGAACGGTTCTCGTGGCCAGCCTGCACGTGCGCAAAGACCACAGCACCACATCTGAAACCGTGCGCGGTTTGGTGAAGGGCGACAAAGTCACCATCTCCACCACCTGGAGCGATGGCACCAACACCTGGGCGCAGATCGGCGCAAACGAGTGGGCCGCAGTTGAGCACGGCGGCAAGAAGATGATCGAGCTGAACTAAATCGCTAACACGATAGTAGGGGCGACCCACCCGGCGGACGCAAGTTGACTTGGCAATCCTGACGGGTCGCCCCTACATTAAACAAAAAAAACAGCCTCCCTTGCGGGAGGCTGTTTTTGATTGCTGACGAAGATTACATCCCAAAGAGGGCGGCAACCGCGTAGACGAGGGCGAACAGCGGGGCAAGGAAGCCCGGGAGCATGCCGCCAACAGCGGGGATTAGGGTCAATCCGACAACCAGGAAATACAGCCACATGGCCCAACCGGACGGAGTCTTAGGCAACATCATTTTCATTTCGAATTCTCCTTAGGAATAAATAGGGTTGATTTTTGCCGCCGATACAGGCGGCCTTCACATAATAAAACCCGCTGGCCTGTGAGGGGTTACGCAGGGATATGCCAAAAACTTTGCGCGTTTTGGCACAAGAAATCGGCCCAAACTGGGAGTACAATCCTTTTGAACTTTATGACCACCTCGCCCCTTTCAGCAGAATTTACGCTGGCCCGCCAACACACCTTCCAACGCACCAGCCCCGTGCGCTGGATCATTTCACACGCCATGCGTTACTGGCCGTTGGTCTTGATGATGATCGTCGGCGCATATGGCAACGGCGCGCTGGCCGCCTGGGTTCCAGATTATGTGGGCCAGGCCATAGACAAAATGCTGCAGATTCCGCCCGACGTCAGCGTGCTCGTTCCCTTCGCGCTGATCATCGGCGGGTCACAAATCGTGCGCGGCATTTTGCAATTCGGACGCAACTTCGGCGCAGAACTCATGGCCCAAAAAATCGAGCGCGACATCCGCGACGAACTTTACCTGTCCCTGCTCGGCAAGAGCATGACCTTCCACAACCTGCAACCCGTCGGCGACACGATGGCCCGCGCCACCAACGAC
The DNA here is from genome assembly GCA_009885445.1 of Anaerolineaceae bacterium. Lineage (GTDB taxonomy): Bacteria > Chloroflexota > Anaerolineae > Anaerolineales > Villigracilaceae > Denitrolinea. The sequence goes on from VFKQ01000133.1 coordinate 3,924, forward strand.
GTACGTGAAGTGAACTTCATGTTCAGCCCGGGACTCAACCTCGTCATCGGCTCTTTCTTCTTCCTGATCATGCCGCTGATCTACGCGCCGCGCTTCCACTCGGACTTGTGGCGGGTGCCGGCGATATTTATCGGGTTCTACGTTTTGGCCCTCGTCAACTACCTGCGCACCCTCTCCCCCGTCACCGACGCTGTGCGCGCCGCTTTCGGCACCATGAACACGCACCTCTCCGAAGCCCTCGACGGCGTGGAGACCATGAAAGGCGCCGCGCAAGAAAAAGCAGAGACCGAGCGCTTCGTCGTCAACGCGCGCAATGTGCGCGCCGCCTTCGTGCGCCAGGGCGACCTCGAAGCAAAATTCCTGCCCATGCTCCTGCTCGGCATCACCTACGCGGCGGGACTCTTCCACACGTTGCTCTTGTATCGCGCCGGAGAAATTTCCATCGGCACCGTCGTCGCTTTCTTCGGCATGTTGCGCCTGCTGGAGTTCCCCACCTTCGCCTCCACTTTTGCCTACAGCCAGATCTCGCTCGGCGTCTCCAGCGCGCGCCGCATCCTTGAGTTAATAAACCGCGAATCCGATCTCGACCAAAACGCATCCGGATTCAGCGGCCGCATGCAAGGTGCGGTTGAATTTAAAAATGTCAGCTTTGATTACAATCGGCCCGCCTCCCCCGAAACCAATTCGCCCATCCCATTTGGCGCAATCGTCCCTGAGGCCGAGCGAGCGACACAAAACGGAGCCGAACCGATTCTCCAAGACATCTCCTTCACCGTCCAACCCGGCCAAACCGTCGCCATCGTCGGGCAGACGGGCGCGGGAAAAACTTCGTTGGTGAAATTGATCAACCGCGTCTACGACGCAACCGGCGGCTCGGTCACCGTGGATGGCCGCAACGTACGCTCCTGGAATCTCGAATCATTGCGCCAACAAATTTCCATCATTGAGCAAGACATCTTCCTCTTCTCGCGCAGTATCGCCGACAACATCGCCTTCGGCAAACCCGACGCAACGCGCGACGAAATCGAATCCGCCGCCAAAGCCGCGCAAGCGCATGAATTTATTTTGACTTTTGAAAACGGCTACG
>VFKQ01000154.1 GCA_009885445.1 Anaerolineaceae bacterium
CGATTCAGTCCCGCGCCAAAGACGATGGCCACGCGCCGCGGCGGCACACTCTGCGCGGAATACGTCCGCGTTTTGGCGTACAGCAAAACCACAAAGCGCGGCAGTAAGAGTCCAACCAGACCGAGCAGGCCGGCGATCAACGTAATGCGAATCAAAGGCAGGAAAAATCTTTTTAACATGATGGCATTGTACACGCGCGGCATGCAATATGCGTTTCTCTCAAGAAGTTCTAATCTCGCAAAAAGGCGGGCTGGCAATAAGCGGCAAAAAATCCAAGCATGTGTGTGAGCAAGCCCTGATACAATATTCGCGCCACACAAAAATAGTCTCTAAGCAATGAGGTTTTTTTGATTTTCACCACCTTCGATTTCCTAATTTTCTTCTTCATAACTTTTAGCCTATACTGGCTGGCGCGTCGTCAAGCATGGCAAAATCTCGTTTTACTGACGGCGAGTTATGTGTTTTATGGCTGGGTAAATCCCCGGGTTGCAGTCCTGCTCGGCATTTCAACACTCGCTGATTATTTTCTCGCATTAAATATCGCCAACCGACGTGAGCGCGCAAACTGGGCTGTTGCCGCCAGCCTGCTGATGAATCTTGGCGTGCTCGGGTTCTTCAAATACTACAATTTCTTCAGCACAGACTTGGTTCATGCGCTAGCTGGCCTGGGAATCCGCGCAGATGGATTATTAGTCACAATACTGTTACCAGCCGGGCTGTCTTTTTATACGCTGAAAAAACTGGCCTATATCCTGGATGTCTGGCGCGGCGGGTTACAGCCCACTCGCAACTTGATTGGCTTTGCGCTTTTTGTTTCGTTCTTTCCACAGATCACCGCCGGGCCAATTGACCGCGCCCAGAAACTTATGCCGCAAATACACGCGGACCGCACGTGGAAGGCTGAATATCTTTATTCTGCGTGGCCACTCATTGTGATGGGGTTCTTTAAAAAAATAGTCATCGCTGACAGCCTGCACACGATGACACAGCGTATTTATGCTCTCGAGCATCCCGCCCTTTTGCTCGCCTTATCTGCCGCGCTGGCTTTCAGCCTCGAAATCCTGGCAGACTTTTCGGCTTACTCCGACATCTCGCGCGGCATTGCATTGCTCTTCGGCTTCGAGACCAGCGTGAATTTCAACGCGCCGTATCTTGCCCTGACCCCCACCGAATTCTGGAATCGCTGGCATATCACCCTCTCCACCTGGTTGAGAGATTACATGTTCTTCCCCCTGCGGCGCAGCCTGACCCGCTCAAGCATGCCACGATGGGCAGTCAATATGTTGCCCCCCCTATTGACCATGCTCGTAAGCGGACTTTGGCACGGCGCTGGCTGGACGTTCCTCGTTTGGGGTGGGCTATGGGGCCTGCTCATCGTGGTATATCAGGCTTTGGGTCTGGGCGGCCAATGGACTCCCGCCAACTGGTTGACGCGTTCCTTTGCCCAGCTGGCTATGTTTACTTTCCTTCTATTTTCCTGGCTTATCTTTCGCGCCCCGTCTCTGGGCTGGGTTGGCGACCTGTTCACTACTGCGCCCTGGGCGGGTTCGTTGGAAGAACAAACCATTGCCCTCATTTGTCTTTCAATGACAATCTTTTATGCGCTACCCCTGCTTGTCAAACATCTGCTTGATCGCCGTTATACCGACCCAAACTCTGTCCTGCACTCAGCGTACTACGCAATCGCAAGCATCGCGATAATCATCCACTTTAATTCAACCGCGCCCGATTTCATTTACTTCCAATTTTAAAATGCGATTCTTCAGGAATTACCTCGTTCTTTTTTTTGGCCTCGGCGCGGCTTTGTCTGCGCTAATCGTATATTTCATCGGCGTCCCCCTGCTCTCTCCGGTAGGCCCACGCTTTAACGATTCGGTAGACCTCACCCATCAAAATTATCTGGCTCTGCACAAGCCGAATTTGGTCCTGCTCGGCGATTCACTCGTCGAAGAAAATGTCGACTCTGCCGCTCTTTCGACCTTGCTCGGGCAACAGGTTTACCCCATCGCATATCCAGGTTCGTCATCCGCAGTCTGGTATTTGATAATAAAAAACAATATAGCCACTTCCGCGCACAAACCAGAAACGCTCATCCTGCTTTTCCGTGACAACCTGCTCACCGCCCCGGGCTATCGCGTCAGCGGCCCCTACGCACAGGTCATTGAGACGCTGGCAACATCCGACGACTCGCTTGTGGCCCAACGCTCCTACATTGACCTCATGCACCCACTAGAGCGCTGGGCTGAAATGTATATTCTTCCCTACCACCAGCGACTCAACATTCGCGAACGCACGGAATGGTTTCTTCGCTATCCACTTCCGCGCCTTGTGTTGGGTTGTAAAAATCCATGTGTAGATAAATCCCTAAACACAGTTCTTGAAAGCAAAAACATGGAGCCGGGTATACTCAGCGAAGTAGTATTCAACTCTGCCTCCTACCTGTATAGCGATGCCCTGCTCGATTTTGAGCAACAATTACCGCGCTCCTATTTGCCAGAAATAATCCGCCTTGGGCGCGAAAACAATATCCGCCTCATCTTCGTGCGCTCGAAAACCCTGCTTTTTCCGAACCAAGCCAGCGAACCCTCCGCGCTAGACGCATATATGACCCACCTGGCAGAATATCTGCGCGCGAACGGGGCGATTTACCTTGACCTTGAACAAGGCCCGAACATTCCCGACCAATATTTTATTGATTTTGTTCATGTTCGCCCAGACGGCAAAATCCCTTACACCCAAGCCTTAGCCGCCATACTCGCCCCCTTCTTCCAACAACCATGAAACTCGCCGCCCTTGTGCCCATGCGACACCACAGCCAGCGCGTGCCCGGTAAAAACTTCCGTCCGCTCGCGGGCAAACCGCTCTTTCATCACATCATCGAGACTCTGCAAAACGTCCCTGAGATCGAAACCATTCTTGTGGACACCGACTCCGCGCCGATTCTCAGCGACCTGCAACGCCTCTTTCCGCGCGTGGTGCGGGTTCAGCGCCCCGAGCATCTACAAGCTGACGATGTGCCCATGAACGAAATCCTCCTGCACGACAC
>VFKQ01000083.1 GCA_009885445.1 Anaerolineaceae bacterium
CTTCATCGGGGCGCGCATAGGCGAGGCGACCATCCGGCCCCCAGGCGAAGGTCATGCCCCACCAACCATAAATGCCGCCGCTGTTCGACTCGAGAATTTTGCGCGGTGTGCCCGGCGAACCGGAAGTGATGCTCACGCGCCAAAAATCATTGTTGGCCTGCCAGCCCGGCGCAGTGGCGCGCGGCTCAACAGTGGAATAACCAAACGTGGGCGTGGTGTTCGGCGCCCAACCCGCATAATGGACGATGTTTTGTGCGCCGCTGATTTGCATGGGTTGCGGATTTGATCCGCTGGTGCGAATCACCCACAGTGTGTTGATTTGTTCTGCCGCAGGTTTTTTTGATTTGCGCGTGAACAATAAATACGCGCCGTTGGGCGAGAGGGCGAACACACGCCCATCCAAATCGCCGCTGGTGACCAGCGGCTGACGATTCGCCGTGGAGCCTTCCATGATCCACGCATTGCCGCCGGCTAGAAATACAATTTTCCCTGGAATAGTAATCGGCGCAAATGACGATTGCGCGCCCACCATCACAATCTCGGCCTGCGGCTCGGTGAGCGTGACCGACTTCACCACCGAGCGACTGACCTCTGCGCCATTTTCAGTTAACACGCGGATGGTTAACTCGCGCAGTCCATTTGCGCCGCCTTGCAAGAGACGCGTCTCACCATCGGTCAGCGCCTCACTGCGTACGATCTGTTTCTCGAAGGGAATCTGTTCCTGCTCGGTCAGAAAACTTTCGCTGACGCGCGTGATTTGAATCTGGTCGCCGTCTGACAGCACCGTGTACAACGGCGGCTCAACCTGGTCGAGGCTGGTCAGCGAAACACCCGAACTTTGCAGTGCCTGTGTAACAGTGCTTCCGGCGGCCACCTCATATTGAGCCACCGCGCCGTCAGCGGAAATATAGACCTGCATCGTCCCGCCAAACTGCGGCGAACGACAACCTGTCAGCAGAAATAGAATCAGAAGCGCCGATGAGAGTTGCGCCGTTCCGCGTCTTGGCATAAGGTTGTTCATTTTCTATCGTGTTTGCTTAATTTTTTTTCAGCGCGAAGCGCAGGCAGCACGCGAAGATAAGTTGGAGACGCGAAGGGTATTCTTCGCGCCTCTTGAAAAACTTCGCGCCCTTTGCGGTCTTCGCGGTAAAAATGTATGGCGCTGAACTTATTCATTGATGTCCAATATCGCTTTGGTATAATCCGCCCACTAATAGACGCGGCCTACAATGGTCAACACGCCATCCGCAATCGTGATCGACTCAATGCGCAAGCCCGTTGCCACTGGCCCGAGTGAACCTGTGTAAGCTTCCTCAATAATTGCGGTCATCGCTGAGTTGAGTCCATCAGGCGCTTTGAGTGGGCCGAAGTCCGCTGAAACAAGTTGCAACTTCGGCGCGCCGTTTTCGTCCAAACCTACTTCGATGATGATGCCCACATTAGCCAGCAGTGCGCCGCGTTTTACTTTTCCATAAATGCGCATCTGCCCGTCGCGCAAATAAACCTGCGGCTCGGTGAACATGGGGCTTTCATCGGTGGAGAATTTAAGCGCCAGATACGAAGTTAATTGAATCTCGGTGATGCGCAAAGTGATTACGCCCGAAATCGTGCCCGCCGCCACCGCCGCTTTAATTTCGTCGTGCATGGCCGTCATCGCCTCTGCAGAAACAGGAATCGGCTGATTCGGAATCTCCGGTCCGCCGACGAAGATGGTGCAAGCCAGCATGGCCATCAAAATTATTAATAGTAAAAAAGTTTTTTGAATTTTGTGCATGAGATTTCTCGCAAATAAAATTTTTCCGGAGTTATTATAGCATGGCCGAATCTGAGAATAATTTAGCGCCTCTCGCCGCCAAACTGGAGGCCCTGCTCTTCGTCACCGCTGAACCCGCGCAGACTTCGCAACTAGCCGCCGCACTCGAAACAACGACGACTGAAATCGAGCAGGGACTCAAAGCCCTCGAAGCCTCGCTCGAATCGCGCGGATTGCGGATTCAGCGCCACGGGGGAAGAGTCCAGCTGACGACGGCTCCGGAATACGCCGAACTCGTTGAGCGCTTCCTCGGCCTCGAAGCGACGACGCGCCTCAGCCGCTCCGCGCTCGAGACGCTGGCCATCATCGCCTTTCAGCAACCCGTCACCCGCCCGCAAGTGGACCAGATCCGCGGCGTGAACAGCGACAGTATGATGAAAAATTTACTGAACAAAGGCCTGATCATTGAAGCTGGCCGCACCGACGGCCCGGGCCGCCCGATTCTTTACAGCACCACCCCCGAGTTCCTGCAACACTTCGGCATCAACTCCATCCGTGATTTGCCGCCGCTTGAACTTGCGCAAGAGGAAGAAAAGCCAGAAGTGTCACTACTCAAAGGTTAAATCAAACACGCGACCTGCAAAGTCGCGCGCTGTTTTGTCAGCGAATTGTACCGAAGGGCGACTCATTGTGAAAAAATAATCCCCAGGTTCATGATGAGCCTGGGGATTATGGTCGTGGCCATTTCAGCGCTTACTATTACTTATCACTGGCCAAGAAATTGTTGTAGATAGGCATCATATTCAGAGCAATATATTGAGCCAGTGCCGATGCTGCATGATTGTACTTTTGAAACAAGCGCATCGCACACGGAATCCGATTTCCAGCCATGACTGCATCTGGTATTCCAGTCTTGAAGGTCCGAAGCAAAAGAAGACGCATCGTTAATGGAGACCTCGCTTGCCGTGTTGCTCTTGGTTAACAGAACATTGCGAATGGAACCATACATACTGCCGTAGAGGGGACCAAAGATGACAAGAACGCCAATCAGTACAATGGAGGTCAAAATCGAGATTTGCCCCTTTCCCTGCTTTGAAGATGAAGCTGTCATTTTGAAAAACTCCTTTCGATTTATGGCTTTACCTTCATGAATAGTATTCCCACACCCCGCGACAGTAAACAGCTAATGCCTAATAAAGCTTTTCAATTCTGTGATTTTCGGCTCGCCTTACAAAATTGCAGGTGATTTACTTTATTTCCGTTTAAGCTTTCGCGTTGAATATCCGACATTAGTCCTATTCTGCTGATCCCTTGCATCAAGAGTGCGTTGCGTGCTACTAAGCCTATCAATCGTAATGGATTTGTCGAGTCGCAAGCCAGCGTCCCCGCCGCCGACAGCAACTGAGCGGCATTGACTACAGCGATTGGTTAGGTGCTATCAGTTTGCTTATTGTCATGGTCGGTCATTTCGGTGTAGTTTCCGATACGACCTTCGTGAAAGTGAAGTTTGTTTTCAGAAAGCTCGTCTTCTGGAAAAAACCTGTCAGCGTTTTCAATGAGCGACTATACCTTGCGCGGCCACAAATTGCGGTTTTGCACATTTGGAGAAATTTTAAAACCTAACCGCCAAGGTCGCCAAGTACGCCAAGAAAAAGCTTTAACTTGGCGACCTTGGCGTTCTTGGCGGTAAATTAAAAGCTCAATTTATGCCCGTGTTCAGTATACAAACAAAAACAGACGACTCGCAGGGTCGCCTGTTTGATTTAACCAACCTGTCTCGTGTTACATGTTTGGCGCGGACGATTTGCGCGCAGAATCTATGATCGCCTTGAATACAATTATTGTCAGCGATAGAGCGAAGAATATACTCGCGCCGATGATGGCCGCCATCATGACCATGACAACACTCCATTCGCCGCCGGAGGTGAAACGCCAGACGCGGATGCTCCCGTCGGTGCGCAGAGCGTAGACAGTGTTTTGGTCCTGCCAGTCGCCGATCTTACACTCGCCAATTTTTTCGTGCATGCCCGTTAACGGAGGCGGTGGCAAACACGATTCGGTCAGGGCTCCGCGCTCGGAGGGGACGGGGCGGCGTTCGATTTCTTCGACGACCGTCCAGCAAGCTTGTGTGCAAGTGTCTGCGGCGGGGTTGAAATAAATTTTGCCATCATCGCCTGAAACCCATAAATTACTTTCGTCCAGCGCCATTAATTTCACCACGCCAACAGGCGGTGAATCGACCGACCTCCATGGGGAGAACCAGCCGCGCAAGTAGAACACGGTGACGGCGATGCCGATTAGTCCGCCGGTGAGGGTGGCGAGAAATAGCCAGATGATGCGCTTAAGCATTTTCTTGCGATTGGGCCGCGGCTTGAAATAATGTGACTTGCATTCCGTCGGGGTCTTGCATGCGGACGTTGCGATCACCCCAGGGTGTGGTGACGGGCTCGTGGACGAGGGTTGCGCCGTGGGCGAGCAAGCGCTCAATGGCGGCGTTGAGGTCGGGGACTTGCAGGGCGAGGCGCACCTGGCCACTTAACCGGCGACCCGCTTCGAGCGCGTCGATGAGGCGGGCTTGTTCTTCGTCAAATAATTCGAGGGTCGCGTGTCCCATATCCAGCATCATGGCTTTGCCGTCGCCATTGTTCCAGATGGCGGCGGGTTCGAGCCCGAGGCCCGCACAATAAAATTTAACCAGCCGTTCGTAGTCGCTGGCCGTGAGCGCGACGCGCATTTCGAGAATTGGATTATTGAGTGTTGACATTTTTTAAAAGCGCCTTGCGCATGCGCTCCAGTGCTTGCGTGAGCAGTTTGCGCGAGGTACCAAAGTTTATGCGCAAGTGACCAGCGCCGCCCGGGCCGAAGAGCAGGCCTTCGCGTGTGGCGACTTTTGCATGGGTGAGGAAGAATTCAAAGGGCGAGCCGTGGATGTTGGTTTGTGTGAAATCAAGCCAGCCGAGATAGGTGGCGTCTGGATTGGTCAGGCGCGCGTCGGGCATGTGTGCGCTGACGTAGTCCACGAGAAAATCGCGGTTGGCGGTGAGATAGGCGCGCAGTTCGCTCAACCACGAGTCGCATTTGCCCGAGTAGGCGGTTTGTGCGGCGAACAGTCCGAAGCTGGAAACATGTAATCGTAAATGGCTGACTTCGGTTTCGTATCGGGCGCGCAATTTATCATCGGGGATGATGGCAAACCCGCAGAACAGGCCCGGAGTGTTGAATGTTTTTGATGGAGCGATGAGCGTGATGGTGTGTTTTGCAATTTCGGCGGAGAGTGTTGCCAGCGGCGTGAATTTTTTTCCACCGAGCAGTAACTCGGCATGAATCTCATCTGAAACGATGAGCACGTTGTGTTTGATACACAGTTGCGCCATGCGTAACAAATCTTTGGGCGGGAAGATGATGCCCAGCGGATTGTGCGGATTGCACATTAGGAACATACCGGCGTGTTTGACCTGCTTTTCAAATGCAGTCCAATCAATTTCGTAGTGGATGATATTCCCCTTAATCTGTTTGACCAATGGCGCATCCAGTTGTGGAATTTGGATATTGTGTTGTACTTCGAGAAACTCGTTGTAGACCGGCGTTTGAATCAGCACCCCGCGCTTGGGTGTGCAGGCGATGCGGGCTGCGACACTGAAGGCGCTGACGATGCCCGTAGTAGCCACCACCGCTTCGGGCCGGACTTTCCATTTATAAAGTTTGTCCATGCGCGCGGCGACGGTTTGTTTCAAGGCCAGTGAGGGCAGTTCGTAACCCAGCACACCTTGATCGGCGGCTTTGTGAATCGTGTCGAGAATCGGCTTGGGCGCGGGAAAGTCCATGTCTGCGACCCACATGGGTAGAATGTCTTTAGGATACCAGGTCCATTTATTGAGGTGATTTGGGTTGCGGCGATTGGGGAGGATGTTGAAGTTGGTCATTGATTTTCTACGTTATGGAAGTTAATCCATGACCGCCGATTGGCGACGTCTCGAATCGCTCGCCGAACCCGGCGATGAGGGGCTTGCCCTTTGCGATTGCCTCTTGAACGGAGGGCAGGGACAGCGATGCCTGATGGCTCGCCGCGCTGTCCCAAACTTCGCTGATCCAAATGGCGTCTGGGTCTGTTGAATCTTCTGCGACAATATAGCTTAGGCAACCCGGCATGCCGGAAACGCCAGTGATGAGGATGGCGATCAGGGCGTCACGTTGCGCGGGGACTGTTTTCATTTTTCCAATCAGGCCGTACATGGTTGAGGTTCCTTTGATTGTGGGCGGGCGTGGAGCAGATAAAACTTGAAGCCACGCTCCGCGAAATGCTCGCTCGAAGCGTGGCGACGAATCCCACCTGCTCAGTGCGCGCTTTGTTGTTCGGCGCAGAGCGAGTGGCGTGACCAGCGCTCAGCTGACCGCTTTCTTCACGAGGGCGCTGATCCTTGCCTCTGCGGCGGGGGTCAACTCTTTCAGCGCGAAGGCGGCCGGCCATAGGGTGCCTTCGTCAAGGTTCGCCGAGTCGCTGAAGCCGAGCGTTGCGTACCTCGTGTTGAACTTCTGCGCGGCTTGGAAGAAGCAGACGACCTTGCCGTCCTTGTTGGCATACGCGGGCATGCCGTACCAGGTTTTCGGCGAGAGGGCCGGCGCGCTGGCTTTGATGATGGCATGCAGGCGCTTGGCCATGGCGCGCTCTGGTTCTTTCATCGCGGCGATTGCCGTGAGCACCGCGCTTTCCCCTTCCGCCTTGTCTTTGTCGGCGCGTGCTTCGGCTTTCAGCTCCTGGGTGCGAGCCTTCATCGCGGCTTTTTCATCGTCCGTGAATCCATTGGGCTTCTGCGTGGACTTCTTGGTGGCGCTCTTCGCTGGGCTCATGAGAATCTCTTTCTATCGGTTTGAATTTCTGTGCGATTTAAGAATTTTGGTTTCAGCCTTCATTGACATTTGACAAGTCACTCGTGCGCGCTAGAGAAATAAAATTGCTGATGTTTTTTATCTATGCGGGCGCTCGCCATTCGGCAATGATGTCTAGTTCGCCGGCGAGAAATTGTCGGCATGTTTCTGAGCGCATTATTTTTCCGCTGGAAGTTTTCGGAATGCTGGTCTTGCGGATTAAGACAACGGCCAGTGCGCGAATGCCGTGCTCGCGCGCGATGTTCGCGCGAATGGTCTTGATGACTTCGTTCCAGTCGACCCCGGCCATTTCGCGGCGTTGCACTTCCTGCACGGCCACCAGTCCCTCCATGCTATTTGCGTTGACAGCAAAAGCCGCGCCGCCGCCAGCGCGCAAACCGGCGTGGGTGTTTTCCACGGTCATTTCGATATCTTGCGGATAATAGTTGCGTCCGCGCACGATGAGCAGGTCTTTCAGGCGGCCCGTGATGTAGAGATGCCCATCATGCATGAAGCCCAGGTCGCCCGTGCGCAGGAAGGGGCCTTCGCCTGTCCCATCAATGTGCGCGCCAAAGGTGTGCTCGGTTTCCTCGGGGCGATTCCAATAGCCTTCGCCGACGCTGTCGCCTTTCACCCAGACTTCGCCAATTTCGTCTCCTGCGCAGAGTTGCCGCGTGTGCGGGTTGACAATTTTCACTTCGTAATCTACCAGCGGCAGACCCGAGCTGACGAGCTCAACATAATCTTTGGAGTTGTCTGAACTTGTGGGGACCAGTTTGCCCTGTTCAAAATCTGCGCGGCGTACGCGATATGTGATTGTCTTCTGTGCGCCGCCATATACTGTAATCACCAATGTGGTCTCTGCCATGCCGTAGCAGGGATGAAAGGCCTGCGGCTTAAAACCAAAGGGCGCAAATTTGGCCGCAAATTTTTCCTGCGTTTCGGCGCGCACCGGTTCGGCGCTGTTGTAGGCCAGCTTCCAACTTGAAAGATCAAGCCCCTCGCATTTTTCGAGCGGGATTTTGTTGGCGCATAATTCGTAAGCAAAGTTGGGTCCGCCGCTGGCGGTGATGCGATATTTTTGAATCGCCTTCAACCAGCTCACGGGCTGTTGCATAAACGCAATCGGACTCATCATGATGCCCGGCGTATGATCGATGACGGTTAAGAACACGCCCACCAGCAGGCCCATGTCGTGGAAGAGCGGCGTCCAGCTCAGGATTTTTGCATCGTCGCGCGAATATTCGAGTGTGCGTGTGGCGTGCAGGGCATGCATTTGGTGCGAGAAATTTCGGTAACTAATGATTACGCCTTTGGGGAGATTCGTGGAGCCGGAGGTGTATTGCATGAAGGCAATGTCTTCGGGGCGCGGACGAATCGGTTGCCAGGCCCGCTTCGAGGGAGTCTGAAGCGAGTCGCGAGTCACCCAGCGCAGGGCGGCGAAGTCGGGATATGAGTCCGCGCTGGAGGTAAATGCGGATTGGAAATCTGGAGTGGTCAGCACGAGCGAGGCGCGCGCGTCTCGGGCGATCGAATCCAAACGTTGAGCGGAGCGGTTGGCCCCGGGCGGATTCGTCGGGATGGGCACGACGCCGGCGTAGAGGCAGGCATACATGGCGATGATGAACTCGAGGCTGGTGGGGTAAACCAATAGCGCGCGCTGGCCCGGCTCGGCCACGGCTTGCAGGTACGCGGCCATTTCTTTCACGGCTGAATCGAGTTGACTATAAGTGAGGCTTTGGTTTTCGGCTTCGCTTGCGCCGAGCAACATGTGCGAGAGTCGCTGAGGGTCTGCGGCCGCGCGTTGTTGCAGAATTTCGACGGGGTTGATGGTAGGAAAGTTCGTCATGCTGATTCGGCCAGCCCTATTTCGATGCGTTCAGTGATCTGGTTGAGCGTGTCCATGTTTTCGATAGTGAGTTCGGGGTCGGGGATGTACAGGTTGAATTCTGTTTCGATGAACACGCCCACCTGGGCCATGGCAAATGAATCGATGAGCCCGCTCGAAAATAGGGCGTCGTCGTTGCCCAGATTTTGATCGGGGTCTTTTAGTAATTCTTTCAAGGTGAAGGCGCGCACCTTTTGCAGGATTTCTTCGCGAGACATTTTCAGCTCCTTATGTTATGGATAAACAAAAACTGCGGGGGCGCTTTGTAGTTGACTGATGACAATCACCGCCAGCGGAATCAGCGTGACTAAAATGGTTTGCGCCCACGCGGGCCATTTGAGAAAAACCAGTTCGTCATCTGCGCGATATTGTACCCAATCTACTACCAGCGACAAAATAAGGACGGCGATCGGGCGTGGGTCGAGCGGCACGCCGTTCCAGCCCAGCAGGGCCTGACGCAAAAAGAAGCGCGCATTGGCCAGGTCCATCACGAAAGGCACGGTTGCCGCGAACAGGCATCCGATCAGGAATGCGCGCTCGGCGAATCTTCTCCACGCAGGCAGGGACGCGGCAAAATTAGCGGGCCGTGACAGGTTGCGCAAATTTTCAAGCATGATGAACGTTCCCATGAGCACGCCCCAAATTAATAGCTGGGGTTTTGCGCCGTGCCACAGTCCGCTGACCAGCATGGTGACCAGCGGCGGGACAATCAGGTTGGGAATGTTATTGCGGCTTGGGTTGCGGCGCAGGAAGGCGCGGCTGATGGGCATGTAGATGTAGGCCTGAAACCATTGCGAGAGGCTGATGTGCCAGCGCTTCCAAAAATCAGAAAAGTCTTTGGCGAAAAATGGTTGCGCAAAATTGCGCGTCAGCGGAATGCCGAACAAACCACTGACGCCGCGCGCAATGTCGCTGTAGCCAGCGAATTGATTATAGAGGTAGAACGCATAAGTCAAGACCGCCCAAAGCAGGACGGGATTTCCGTGGGCATGTAGATCGTACAATGCCTGGGAGGGAATTAATAATGCCAGCGCGCCCGCTAAAATGGAGGCGCGGAAAAGCCCGACGAGAATCAAGGTCAGGTTGCGCGCCAGGGCGGCGTTGTCGAGCGTGCGTTTCTGTGCCAGCGCGGGCAAAAATTTACGCCCCAATTCGAGCGGGCCTGTAATTAGTTTGGGGAACCAGGCCAGGTAGAGCGCAAAATCCACAAAGTTGGTCGAGGGTTTGCTGACGCGCAAGTAAATGTCTATGAGGTAGGAAGTGCAATTGAGCGCATAATATGAAAGGCCCACAGGCAGGAGCACGAACTTGGTCAGAACTCTCTGCTCAAGAATACTCGAGTCGATGTGTGGGAAGATGAGCAGGGTGGCGAACAAGAACCACAACAGCACGCCGATATTTGTCAGCACGCCCAGCCACAAGAGTGCGCGCTTTACGCGTGTACTGCGCTGCAGTGCCAGCCCCATCAAAAAATTGAAAACCGTATAACCGATTAAGAAGTAGACTGGAAAGCGCACCCATGTGTAATAAAAATAATAAGAAGCCGCCAGTAAAACAATATTTTGCAGGCGCGCTGGGAGCAGGTAATAAATTACCAGCGTGATCGCCACAAGGCGCAGGAATTCGATGGAGAGAATCAGCATGGGCCGCTACCGCGATGGATTTTCAATCACCCAGCCGGCCACTTGCCCGCCGAGCCAGGCGCTGAAAACTTTTGCGCCGTTGTTGTTGAGATGATACAAGTCAAACCAGCCGTTTTCGGGAATGGGCAGGCTGGCATCAAAATGGATATAGGTGCTGGCGTAGGTCTGCGCCATCTGGTCAAGCCGTGTGTTGACGCGCTGAATCAGACCCAGGATTTGCGCGCGGTCTACGCGCGGATTTCCTCTCGCGTCTTTCAAATCGAGCAGGGCGGGGTGATACATCATTTCGACCAGAAGCACTTGCGCGCCTTGCCCCTGATCGTAACGAATCACGTCTTCGAGCGCACTGAAATTATTTTCAGAAAGGCCGAAGCTCCCAAATTCGGCCTGCATCTTTTTCACAAAGCCATCTTCCTCGGGCGCGAGCGGGTTGATAAATTTTTTTGAAACCGCGTTGCCCTTTAGTGCAATCTCGGTGTCCCATTGCGCGGCCTCGTGCGTCACGGGTTCAAAATCCATGCCGTACGGCGCGGCGTAGCTGAGATAGGTCAGCGCGCGCCAGGCGTAAGAGACCTCCATCAGCCAGCCCGAAATCGAATTCTCGCCGGCGTGATACTTGAGCCATTCACTTTCTTTAAAACGCTCATCGTTTTGCTGGTCGCGTCCCTCGGTGTAATCGAGAAAACTGGTGCCGATGACCACCAGGCGCGGGTGATATTTTTCGACCAGCACTTTGTTAAACGCCGCCGTCGTCGCAATTTGCGAACCGGTCACGCTAAAGTTGTAGCACAGCACGTCTTCGCCGCTGGCTTGCTCGTAGGCCTGCTCAAAAGCGTCTGTGTTAATTTCGCGGAAGGACTGCGAGTTGCCAAACAGAAAACAATCCGGCGCGCCGTTGCTTTGCACAAATTGATTTAACATTTTCAACTGCGTTTCGAGTTGCGCATGATTAATGCCATAAGCCTGAAAGGGTAGTTGATTTTGCACGAGCGGCTGGCGCGCAATAAATTCAAGCACAACGCCCAGCGTAAGAAACAAAACCGCCGCGAGCACCAAAATTGGTGTACGCGGACGGCTCAAGTTAAGTTTTACAAGTTGGTCAAACATATCTGAAATGCGGCCTCCGCCCAGGGTGGGGCGAACCGATTTTACCCGATTCTGTTGGATTGGCTCAGACTTCGGAAATCTCCAGGAAGCCCACCTCGCGCACGCGAATTAAGACAGATTTCCGAAGTCTTTTTCGTGCTGACTCTGCCAACTCATGTGCTGACTCAGCGCCCGCCGCGCCGCCTCCTGGACCTGTGAGCGGGCTTGCCCTGCCCCAACCTGAATCAACTCCCCGAACGTGACGCGCGGCCTCAGCCCAAATGTTTCGCGCCCGCTCAGCACCTGACGCGCCATCTGCATCAAAAACGCCAGCCGCTGACGGTCTCCGCGGCCCTTGCGCAAATACGTGATGGGATGATGAATGTAGCGCGGATAAATCACGCCGCTGACCATCGTCACCAGCACGCGCGTTTCAGGAACCTGTTGCACAAAAATATCGAGACTGCGCGACCACAAGTGAAATTCACCATCCGGGTTTGGCATGCAATCGGGGTCTGGTTCAATGCCGCCGCGCGGAAAGATTAACAGCGCGCCGCCCGCCCGCAGGTGACGAATCGACTCGCGCACCACCTGCATGCGTCCGCCGACATTCTCAGGCGGCGGGGCGATGATTCCGCTTTGCAGAACGTGCGGCAGGTTCTCAAAGAACAGGTTGTGACCGATGATGATTTTGTAATCTGGCCGCGTGACATGCGCCGAGATGACGAGGGCGTCCACCGCGCCGGGGTGATTGCTGGCGATGATCAGCGGCCCCGAGGCTGGGATATTTTCGACGCCGCGCGCCTCGTGCCCGGCCATGAAGTTGGGCAGTAACCAGCGCGCACCGGCGGCGGCGCCGTCGCTGGCGATGCGCTCATCGAGGCCCACGCCCACTTCGGCCGCGCGTCGAGCGGCGCGTCCGAAGAGTCTCTTGCTGAATGCAAGTCCGCTTTTGAAGCGCAGGAGTCCGAGGGTCCTGGTCAACTCGTATAAAAGGGACTCGTAAAGAATCTCAACATTAAGTGATTCGTTCATATTGACGAAAAGTGTAGCACAAAAAAATATTTCGGCTAAAATCGCCGCATGAAGACCATCAATTTAAATCGACTGACGACGTATCGCGCCAAAACATTTAACCAACCTCCCGCCAAGCGACTCGCCACCCCCGCCCAGGCTCTGCGTTTTGTGAACGCGCGCGGATTTGCCTACTTCTGGCCGATCAAAGGCATTGACCTGCCCTCCCTGTGGACGGCGGTGGCGGGCGACAGACCCGTGGCCGATAAACACAACGACCCCGCGCACGTCACCTGGCGTTGGAAAGACGCCGCGCTCGATAAAAAAATTTGGTATTACGGAAAAATTCTGCGCGGCAAAGCCACGATGATCTCGCTGGAGATTGCGCCATATTTTTATGCGCTCTCTGAAAATTACGGCTCGCCCGAAGAGGACTATTTAATCGCCTATCGCGAGGGACGCTTGACGCAGGCCTCGAAACAGATCTATGAGACTTTACTGGAGGGCGGTGCGCTGAACACTCTGGACTTACGCAAAGCCGCAAAACTTTCCAACGCAAAAGATTCTGAATTCAACAAGGCGCTGGAGCAATTGCAAATGGACTTCAAAATTTTGCCCGTCGGTGTGGCCCAGGCCGGTGCGTGGAAGTATGCGCACATCTACGAAATCGTCACGCGTCATTTTCCCGATTTGGCGGAGCAGGCGCGCGCCATCAGTGAAGCCCAGGCGCGCACGAAATTGCTCGCGCTATATTTTGCATCCGTGGGCGCGGCGCAAGTGCGCGATGTGTCCAAATTATTTGGCTGGGGCAATGAGGTGACCAAGCGCGCGATTAAGAAATTAGTGGAAAGCGGTGAAGTCGTCGAAGCGGAGTATCCGAGCAAGGCGGGGGAGTGGTTGGCGATGCGCAAATTGGTCGGCCGGTAGCACTTACCCAGCGGTGATAGAATTGTGGTCGTTGGATATCCCACATGCCCACAGTTTTTCGCGAAGGCCAATTTGCTTTCATCTTCTTTAGTTCCGATAAAGGAGAACCGCCGCGTATTCATGTGAAACATGAGCGGCGAATCGTGAAATATTGGCTTCAGCCTGTTGCTTTGGCGAAAAACAAAGGATTTTCAGGGCATGAACTTAATCAAATTGCCCGCCTTGTCACCGAAAATGAGACGCGCTTATTGGAGTCTTGGAATGACTACTTTAACGCTTGAAACCGAACCAATCGCAATTATGGTGTCGGTCACTGAAGATGACTTAATCGTTGATCTCAGCGATGGCCGCCGCATCAGCGTGCCTTTGGCTTGGTATCCTCGTCTGGCATATGCCACGACCGCAGAAAGAAAAAATTTCGAATTGCTTGGCGATGGATATGCCATTGAGTTCCCTGACCTTGATGAGCACATTGGCATGGACGGGTTACTGGCTGGCCGTCAGAGTGGGGAGAGTCGGGCATCACTCGACAAGTGGCTAAGCAACCGTAAGGCAAAGTAATTCAGTGGGTCGCGCTTCAAGCGCGACCCACTTCTTTTAGAAATCCACCTCGAAATCTTTCACTCGAAAATCGCAACGCATTCCCCCGAGCGGACTCGGGGGCGAAGCGTATCGTGCGCGATTGCGTGACCGCCTCAACCATTGCCTCCGCGCTTTGTGCGTGGAACAAGAGTCCCGTTTCGCCATCGCGGACAATTTCGCCCGCGCCACCCTCGGCGTAGGCAATGACGGGGCATCCCGCCGCTTGCGCTTCGGCCATGACGATGCCGAAATCTTCCGTGGCCATGTAGACGAAGGCGCGGGCGCGATTCATTAAGTCAGCGACGACAGAGTCGGGCTGCGGGCCGAGCAGTTGAATATTTTCTTTGGCAAGGGATTTTAATTTCGGCAGTTCGGGGCCGTCGCCGACGATGACAAGCGGCAGGCCGAGCATGTTGAAGGCGCGCACGATTTCGTCGGCGCGTTTGTAGGGCACAAGACGCGAGACGAAGAGATAAAAATCGTCGCGTTGCGGCGCGGGATTGAAACGCTCCACATCTACGGGCGGATAGATGACTTGCGAGTCGCGGCCCCAATATTCACGGATGTGACCCGCCGTCCACGCGGAGTTGGCTAGTAGCGAGTCGGCGCGGGCGGCGGCAGAGACGTCCCAGCGGCGCAACCCGCTTAGGGCGCGGCGTGCGGCGAAGTTAATCGGAGGCCAGCTGAGTCTGTGCAGCCGGAGGTAGTCGTCTTGCATGTGCCACGCATAACGCATGGGAGTCGAGATATATGAAATGTGTGTTTGGTCGCGCGTGGTTTTTAGGCCATGTGCCACTGCATGCGAAAGTGAGATGACCAGGTCGTAGCCGCGCAGGTCGAGCGACTCGATGGCGCGTGGCATGAGCGGCAGGAGCGCGCGATAGAGTTTTGTGACGCGCGGAATTTTTTGCAAAAAAGATGTGCGCACAGCTCGGCCTTCGAGCGGGGTGCCGCAAAAATTTTTTTCAGCGTGAATCAACGCGAAGAGACTCGCTTGCGGGAATATTTTTAACATCTCAACCAGTACGCGCTCTGAGCCGCCATAAGTGGTCAGCCATTCGTGGACGATGGCGATGCGCGGTGCGTCAGCATTCATACGCGAATTATAGCGTGGACGGTATAGTAGAATACTGGCTTGGTTAAAGTCAATGCGCCGCTGAGGGCGGTGGACGAATCGTTTTTTTTAACCACTTAATAGTTTGTTCCAAAAGCACACTGGTGGTCGAGTAGGCGGCGCTCTCCCAAAGGGGCCGTACACTTGCCACGAGCGCAAGTGTCATGGTCGAGACCACCGAACAGCGAAACTACTCGTGAATGTGGTCGATACGCCCCGAGAAGTTCGCTCGGGGCGTATCGACCACCGTTTTCTTGAAAGTGTCAGGTCGCTAGTCTTTTTATGTCATCATCTCCCAAGCCCTCCCGCCTCGCCGCCGCGTTGACATTTCTCGCGCGCCTGTCTTTCGCCGCCACGATTATTTTGATTCCATTTCGCTGGCGGACTGTGCTCCTCGCGCGGCCCAACCCTCCGGTGTATGCCGACTACACAGATTTTTTGCTCTTTGCCGCAGACATCGCCATGCTTTGCGCGTTACTTTTTTGGGGCGCATCATTGTTGGCCGCGCCGCGCAAAATAAAATTTGGCCCCGCGCACATTTGGATTCCACTGCTCGGGTTAACTCTCGTCGGCTGGCTCTCGCTCACCGATAGCTGGGACGCGCCGCTGACGGTCTATCACGCACTGCGTTTCAGTTTTCTGTTTTTGTATTTCTTGTTCATCGTCAACGAAATTCACGCGCCCGCCTGGGTGGTGACTCCCGTGGCCCTGCAACTCTTGATTCAATCCATCGTCGCCATCGGACAGTCCGTTTTGCAACATGACCTGGGACTGCAAAACATCGGCGAATATAACTTGGACCCGCTCTGGAGGGGAGTCAGCGTTTTAGAATCGGGCGGCACGCGCTTTTTGCGGGCCTATGGACTCAGCGACCATCCCAACATCCTCGGCGGGTGCCTGGCCTTTGGACTTTTGATTCTGCTGGCTCATCAGTTATCAGCCGCCAGTCCCCAGTCTCCAGTCTCCCGCCCTCAATTCTCCAATTCTCTAATCCTCTTTTGTAGCACCCTCATCTTCATCCTCGCCAGCCTCGCCCTCTTGCTGACCTTCTCGCGCTCGGCGTGGGTCGCTTTCGCGGCGGGGAGTCTGCTCATCGCTGGCGCGCAGGCTGTGCGGCGTAATCTGTCCGCGCTGAAGCGTGTCGGGGTGTTGATGATTCTGTGCTTGTTGGCATCTTCACCTTTCATCGTCCGCGACCTGCCTTATCTCAGCGCGCGCTTCGGCGCAGGCGACTCGTTCACGGAGAATCGCGTCGAGCACGGCTCGATCATCGAGCGCGCTTTTTTGTTTGACGCGGGCAATAAGATTTTTGTGGACCACGCGCTCACTGGTGTGGGGCTCGGCGTTTCGCCGCTGGCGATGAAAAATGCTTATCCTCAGTCGCCGGTTAATTACCAGCCCCCACATTTCACAATATTGGCGGTTGCAGAAGAGACGGGGATTTTTGGCGCGATGTTTTACTTTATCTTGTTGTCGATTCCAATTATCGTTTTTTTTACACAAAGGCATATCCTTAAGAATAGGCCTGTTGCCGCGACTTGCTTTGCGCTGTTGATTGCAATTTCAACAATTGGCCTCTTTGATTATTACACCTGGCTTCTTGCACCAGGGCGTCTGTGGCAATGGACGGCTTGGGCGCTTTGGGCCGTGTCGTATAAATATTATGAATTGGCTTAATACACTTCTTGCGCCCATCGCCGTAATTTATCTGCTGGTCGTTGCGGCGCTGTTTGTCTTCGGACTCAATTTTTTTCACCTTGCCTGGCATGCCATCAAGAATCGGCGTGCCTTGCGTCAACCAGATCCTCAGCCGCCGACTGCCTGGCCATCGGTAACTATCCAACTCCCCGTTTATAACGAACGTTATGTGGCGCGCCGTTTAATTGAGTCTACCGCCGCGCTTGATTATCCAAAGGGCCTGCTTGAAATTCAGGTGCTGGACGATTCGACGGACGACACCCAACAAATTATTGCCGACGCCGTGGCGCGGTTATCTGCGCAGAATGTAAATGTGAAGCATATTCATCGCGATGATCGTCGTGGCTACAAGGCCGGGGCGCTTGCCGATGCCATCGAAACAGCATCGGGCGAGTTCATTGCCATCTTTGATGCAGATTTTATTCCCGCGCCGGATTTTCTAAAGCGCATCATCCCGCATTTTGATGCTGACCGTGTGGCTTTTGTGCAGGCTCGTTGGGGGCATCTCAACCGCGATTATTCCCTGCTGACCTTTTTACAATCCCTGTCCATTGACGCCCACTTTGCCGTGGAGCAGTTGGCGCGCTCGCGACTTGGCTATTGGTTTAACTTTAATGGCACCGCAGGAGTTTGGCGTAAATCGGCTATTGTGGATGCGGGCGGCTGGAAGGCTGAAACCCTCACCGAGGACCTCGATCTTTCGTACCGTGCTTTTTTGCGCGGCTGGGAAGCGCGCTACGCCGGAGAGATTGAAGTCCTTGCCGAGTTGCCTGTGACGATGACAGCCTATCGTCGTCAACAACATCGCTGGGCGCGCGGAAGTCTCGAGTGCGCTATTCGTTATGTATCCATTATTTGGAGTTCTAACGCGCGGCTCTCCAAAAAAATTGCAGCGACACTGCACCTTTCCGGTTACGGCGTCCACCTCCTGCTTTTCATACTTGCGATTCTTTATCCGCTTATATTATTTCTATCGGTTCAATACCCGGCGCTGATTAGTTTATTTGGCATCGCATTATTGTTCAACTTTACCGCGCTTGCCCCAACAACATTTTTTGTTGTCGCGCAGAACTCGCTCGGAAAAAGATGGCTGTATGCTCTTCCCGCTATATTTTTTATGACCGTTCTCGGCGCGGGCATGATGATCAACACCTTGCGCGCCGCGCTCCAAATTATCGGCGGCAAAAAAGGCGTCTTCGAGCGCACGCCAAAATATGGCATCACGCATCGCGGACAAACCTTCGACTCGAATCAATATCGCGTGCGCGTGGATGGCATCGTCTTCTTTGAGATCATCGTCGGCCTGTTAAACACCTTCACCGTCATCCTCGCCTTTCAACTCGGCAATTATTTAATCGGCATCTACGCGGGCCTCTTTGCCATCGGCTTGTTCTTCATCTCCGGCCTCACTTTGATTCAATCGTTGTCGAGTCTGCGTACGAGCGTGGGCGATTGAAATCGCGCCAACGCATGCAAAGTCCACCTCCGTGGACTAACTTCCCTCAGCCGACGAAGGTCGGCTTCGCAATGATTGGGGCGACTTCCAGTCGCAAACCATTATGACCCAACCCTCCGCCCTCCAACGCGCCGCGCTCGAAACGCTGGCCTACTCCGACCTCTTCGAATACCCCCTGCGCCTCGCCGAACTGCATCGCTACCTGCCTCTGCGCGCCACGCTCGACGAAGTTCGCATCGCGCTCAACGAATCGACTCAAGCCGACTCCCGCGACGGACTCTACTTTTTACGCGGACATGACGACAACGTGGCGATTCGCCTCGGACGTGAATCCGCCTCACGTCCGCACTTTGAGCGGGCCGTCCTCTATGGGCGGATTCTGGGTTTGATCCCCTTCGTCCGCATGGTCGCGCTGACCGGTTCCCTCGCCGTGCTCAACCTCTCGAAAGGCGCAGACATGGACTACATGCTCGTCACCGCCCCGCGCCATCTATGGACGGCGCGCGCCTTCGCCGTGACCCTCGGACGTTTTCTGCGATTGTTTGGCAGTACCCTCTGCGTTAATTTAATTGTCTCCGAAAATGCGCTGGCCTGGCCGCTCCACGATTTGTATTCCGCGCGCGAAATGTGCCAGATGATTCCCATCGTCGGCGCAGACATGTATCACCGCCTGCGCGCCGCCAACTTGTGGACTCAAGAAGTTTTGCCGAACGCGGGTATGGAGTCCAACCGCTTGCTGTTGGACAATGCGCGGGATTACAATCCCGCACTCCAAAAAATCATCGAACTCCCCCTGCGCGGAAAACTCGGCGAGCGCCTCGAAGCGTGGACGATGAAATTCCAACTGCATCGCATCGGTTATCATGGTGATGATGCCGAAGTAAACTTCAGCGCAGACGTGTGCCAGGGCAACTTTCACCATCACCGCCACTGGGCCACAAAATATTTTCACCAGCGCCTCGTCGAAATCGGCCTCGCCGACGGGCCGAGCAAGAGTCCGCGAGGGTATCCGTGAAATCTTTTTTTCACCGCGAAGAAAGGAAGAGCGCGAAGTAATTTTGAGAGCGCAAAGATGCCCTGACGATTCCGGTTACGCCGCGTGGATTCTCTTTGAGAAGGCCTTCGCGAATTTAATCTGCCTTCGCGGCCTTCGCCCCTTCGCGGTGAAAAACTCTCTATGACCCAAATCCTCTTCGGCCAAACCTACTACCTGCGCTTCGACCCCAAACTTTGGCGGGCGGCGCAACCTTACCCTCCGCTGGGAACATTGTACGCGGCCAGCTACGTCCGCGCGCGTGGGTATGACGTCGCGCTCTTCGACGCCATGCTGGCCGAATCAGAATCTGAATGGGACGCCGCGCTCGAAGCGCATCAGCCAAAATTCGCCGTGCTGTTTGAAGATAACTTTAATTATCTTTCCAAGATGTGCCTCTCGCGCATGCGTGAGGCCGCGTACACAATGATGGACATGGCCAAGAAGCGCGACTGCACCGTCATCGTCTGCGGCGCGGACGCGACCGATCATGCCGAAGAATACATCGCCCACGGCGCGGACTTTGTCCTGCTCGGCGAGGGGGAGGAGACTCTTGGAGAATTGCTTGACCAACTGTCCGCGCGGAAAGAGGCGAGGCGACTTGAGTCGATTCGGGGGCTGGCGTTTCACAAGTCGAAAGTCGAAGGTCAAAGGTCAGTCTTCAGTAATCAGTTATCAGTGCTCAGTGATCAGCCTCCAGTCTCTGGTCTCGATACGCCGCAAAGAACGCGGCTACTCGACCACCGCCAATTACCAATTACCAATTACGAATTACCCGTAACTCCCAACGCGCAACGCGCAACGCGCAACGCGCATCTCCTAACTCGCACTTCGCGCCGCCCCGACCTCACCGACCTCGACGCGCTTCCATTCCCCGCCTGGGATTTGGTGGACATTCAAAAATATAAATCGGTGTGGCTCAAGCGGCACGGATATTTTTCGATGAACATGGTCACCACGCGCGGATGCCCGTATCATTGCAACTGGTGCGCCAAGCCCATTTGGGGTCAGCGTTACAACTCGCGCTCGCCCGAAAATGTGGCCGCCGAAATGAAATGGCTCAAGGAAAATTTCGCGCCCGACCACATCTGGTTTGCCGATGATATTTTTGGACTCAAGCCAAATTGGATTCAAAAATTTGCGGCGCTCGTGCATGAGGCCGATGCGCTCATTCCGTTTAAATGTTTACAGCGCGCAGATTTAGTGAACGAAAAGACGGCGCTTGGACTCACGCAGGCGGGGTGCAAAACCGTGTGGGTGGGCGCTGAGTCTGGTTCGCAGAAAATTCTCGACGC
>VFKQ01000062.1 GCA_009885445.1 Anaerolineaceae bacterium
CCCCGCCGCGCACCACCGTGGACTTGGTCCGCCCGATTCTCGAACGCTCCGGGCTTTTAGCGGGCCGCGACTTTCATCTGGCCTATTCTCCCGAGCGCGTTTTGCCCGGACAAATTCTGCGCGAACTAATTGAAAACGCGCGCGTCATCGGTGGAGTCACACCCGAGTCTGCCGAAGCGGGCAGAGACCTCTACGCCATCTTCGTCAAAGGCCCGATTCACTTAACCGACTCGACCAGCGCCGAAATGGTCAAACTCATGGAGAACACGACCCGCGACGTCAACATCGCCCTCGCCAACGAATTCGCGCGTCTCGCCCAGCGCTTCGGCGTGGACGTCTGGTCCGCCATCGCCCTCGCCAATTTGCATCCGCGCATCAACATCCTCTCCCCAGGCCCGGGCGTCGGCGGTCACTGCATCAGCGTGGACCCGTGGTTCTTCGTGGAGCAAGCCCCCGAACTGAGCACGCTCATTTATCACGCGCGCCACGTCAACGACGAGCAACCAAAATTTGTCGTCGAACTCGTGCGCAAGGCGCTCGGTACACTCAAAGGAAAAAGAATCGCCGCCCTCGGCCTGGCCTACAAACCAGACGTGGACGACCTGCGCGAAAGCCCCGCCGCCGAAGTGGTTCATCTCTTACAAAAAGAAGGCGCGCAAATAAAAGTCTTCGAGCCATTTAAGCCGGAGGGACTGCCGGGCCTCGACAACGCCCCCACGCTCGAGTCCGCGCTCGAAGCGGCTGAAGCGATTCTCCTGCTGGTCAGCCACACCCAATTCCGCGCACTCACGCCCGACGCCCTGCGCAAATTAACTCCCGCGAAAATATTAATTGACACCGTCAACGGCTGGGCGGACAAAGATTGGGCTAGCGAAGGTTTTTCGTTACATCGTCTCGGCGTCGGCAAGTTTACGATTTCGGATTGACGATTTACGAATGGAAACCGCCATGCAAAATCATCAATCAAAAATCGTCAATCGAAAATTGAAAGTCCTCTCCGTTTTCGGCACGCGGCCCGAAGCCGTCAAGATGGCCCCCGTGGTCATCGAACTGGCGCGCACCGCGGGCATCGAGTCGCGCGTGTGCGTCACGGCGCAACATCGTCAGATGCTCGATCAGGTTTTGAGTCTGTTTAAAATTAAACCGGACTACGATCTCGACTTGATGCGCGACGATCAATCGTTGGCAGAATTAAGCGCGGCCATCTTCACCCACCTCGACCCCATCCTCGCAGATTTTCAACCCGACTGGGTGCTCGCGCAAGGTGACACGACCACCGTGGCAATCACGTCACTATTAAGTTATTACCGCCGCATAAAGTTTGGACACGTCGAAGCTGGCCTGCGCACGCACGACAAATGGCAACCCTTCCCCGAAGAAATCAATCGCCGCATCGCCGGCGTCACCGCAGACCTGCACTTCGCGCCGACAGAATGGGCGCAGAAAAATTTACTGGGCGAAGGCATTGATGCATCCATCATCACAGTCACCGGCAACCCCGTCATCGACGCGCTGAAAGTTGTCTCTGCGCAACCCGAACCCGCCGAAATCACAACCCTCCTCGCTCAACTAAAAACCACCCAACTACCCAACCATCCAACTAAAAAACTGATTCTGGTCACAGCCCACCGCCGCGAAAATTTCGGCGCGCCGCTCGAAGAGATTTGCGCCGCGCTCAGAGAGCTAGCCGCGCGCGGCGACTGTGAAATTATCTACCCCGTGCACCTCAACCCGAATGTGCAAGAGCCGGTCTATCGTCTGCTGAAAGATGTGCCACACATCCACCTCCTGCCGCCGCTCGATTATCTGCCGCTGATTCATTTGATGAAGCGCGCCTATTTAATTCTGACCGACTCGGGCGGCATTCAAGAGGAAGCGCCCGCTTTCGGCATCCCCGTCCTCGTCCTGCGCGAGGTGACCGAGCGCCCCGAGGGCGTGGCCGCAGGGACGTTAAAGCTGGTTGGAACAGGCGCCCGCTCCATCGTCCGCGAGGCGAACCGCTTGCTCGACGATTCGTCTGCTTACGCCGAAATGGCGCGGGCGGCGAATCCGTATGGTGACGGGCAGTCCGCAAGTCGCATTGTAGACGCCCTGCTCGAGGCCTCCCGATAATGGCTTTTGAAATGCCTATAAACACGAAGGGCGCAAAGTAAAGCAAGTCCCTCAATTAGCCGCTTTCCCCTTCGTGCACTTTGTGTTTAAAATGCCTATTCCCCGTTAGCGCTTTGTAATGTGGGCGATTACAAATATAGGTATAATAATTTTGTGAAACTTCACCGCATGATTATCGCTTGTTTGATTCTGCCGCTCGCGCTCTGCGCGTGGGCGCCGCCGCCATTGCAGGGATCAGGCAATGAGTTTTTTCCAGAGACGGGCCACAATGTAAGCGGGGATTTTCTGACGTATTACCGCAGTATAAAAAACGCGCAGAGCGTTTTTGGTTTTCCCATCACCGAACAATTTGCGCGCAACGGCCTGACCATTCAATATTTTCAGCGCGCGCGTTTTGAATTGCACCCCGAATTAGCGGCTGGTCAACGCGTGACGCTCAGCAACCTCGGAACAGAAATGCTCGAGTCGGGTGAGCGCGTGCGCATCTTCAACCCTTTCGCCTGCCGCTTTTACGGCGTGACGGGTTTTTCAGTATGTTATTCGTTTCTCGATTATTTCAAAAAGAATGGCGGCGTGGAAATTTTTGGCAACCCCATCTCGCCCGCGCAAAAATTAAACGATCAGGTGATTGTGCAATATTTTGAAAAGGCGCGCTTCGAATGGCGCCCCGCGCTGGCCGTAGGACAACGCGTGCGCATTTCCGACCTGGGCCGTTTATATTTCGACAGAACAAAAGAAGACGCCAACTTATTGCGCCCCGTGACCACCAACGCGCTCCCCGGCGCAATCACATTGATCAGCATGCAACTACATGCCTTCGCGGCCAAAGCTCTGACACTGCCCAACGATTCGCAAACTATTTCGGTCATCGCGCAAGACCAGGTGCTCAACCCCGTGCGCGGCGCAAGCGGCACCGCCCTCATCCATTGGGCGGGCGGCGCAACACAATCCATCGCCTTCACCACCGACGACAAAGGCGTGGGCGCCATTCCGCTCACCATCGTCAACCAACCTTATGGCACCACCGTGACGATCGATATCACCGTCACCAAAAACGGCATCAGCGCAACAACCAGCGTGTCATTTCGCGTGTGGTATTAAATCAACTCTGTAAGATTAAACACCGGCCCATCTTCACAGGCCAATTTAAATCCCCGACTCGACACAACCGAACAGACTCCACACTCCGCGACTCCGCCACACGGCATGGGCACGGCGACGAAAATCTGCGCCTCGCGCACCGCCCTAAGCGGGTTGCCCACGCCCGAGCTTTCTACCAGCCCAGGCAATGACTCGCGCGTGACGGCCAGCGCGAGATAATCGGCCCAGCCACAGAGGTCGGCGAATGCGCTCGAGGGCTGAATCTCCAATTGGGCGGGCAGGTCTTCGGGCGGCGAGTCACACGTCAGCGCCACAGAAGCGCCTTGCGCAAAGGCCGGCTCGAGCAAAGCCAACAACAACGAGGGACTGACGCCCACATGTGCCGCCAGCAAAACGCGGCGCGCGTTCGTCGGCAGGTGAAACCCACGCCCGAGCCGACCGCGCACCGAAAGTGTGCTGCCGGGAGTCCATGCGGAGGGCAAAGGTGCGGCGGCGAGGAATCCGTCAGCGAGGCGGGCGGCGCAGAAAACCGGAGCCGCTAACGGCGAGTCTGATGCGGGATCGTAGGCCAGCAAATATTGTCCCGGCGCGGGAATCTGATTCGGGGCGCAGATAATTCTTGCGGCGGCGCGGCGTTCATCCAGAAATCGTTCGGCAATTTTTATTGTGGCCATGATGTGATGTTAACACGCATCCAATAGATGAACAAGCTGAAACGTGTATAATCAGCGCATCGTCAATAATTTTTTGGAGGATGAAATGAATATTGCAACATTAGTTTCTACTTTGAGTGCGTTTGCATGGCTGGCATTTTTCGGTCTGCTCGTGGCGGCTGTGGCCCGCGCGGCGCGACAAAAATCCGTGCGCGCACTGACAGGCGGAATTTTAGCCACGATGGTGCTGGCCATTGTGTTCACCGTGTTAGGTCTGGGCTTGGTTTATATCAATCCCGAGGAACGCGGTGTGGTGAAATCCGCTTTCAATGATCAGGGGTTGCGACCCGAGGCTCTCGGCCCGGGCCTGCATTGGATCACGCCATTTGCCGAAGAAGTGCTGCTCTACCCGATCTCACGCACGACCTATACGATGTCTGTCGCGACCACTGAGGGCCAACTGACAGGCGACGATTCAATCCGCGCGCGAACAAAGGATGGGCAGGAAGTTTTCGTGGACGCGTCCATCGTTTATCAGATTGACCCCAGCAAGATAATTCAACTGCACATTACCTGGCAGTTGCGTTACGAGGATGAACTGGTGCGTCCCACCGCACGAAGCACCATCCGCGATGCGGTCTCGCAATATGGCATCGAGGAAGTGGTCAGCACCAAGCGTGCCGAGATGGAAGAGTTAATAACCAATCGATTGGCCGCAGCCATGTCTGATAACTATTTGACGCTGGTCTCTTTCCTGCTACGCGACATTCACTTCAGCCCGGAATACGCGGCGGCTGTGGAGCAAAAGCAGATCGCCGAACAATTGGCGCAACAGGCCAAGTTTACGGTGGAGCAAAAACGCCAGGAAGCCGAGCAGGCCCGTCAGGTGGCGCAAGGCATCGCGGATGCGGTGGTGATCAAGGCCAAGGGCGATGCGGAAGCGCGCCTGATTCAGGCGCAGGCAGAAGCAGGCGCGAACGATTTAATCGCGGCTTCTTTGGCTGGCCGTCCGGAGTTGTTGATGTATTTGTACATTAGCAAACTCGCGCCAAACATTCAAATCATGCTCCTGCCCAGCGGGTCGCCGTTCATCTTCCCGCTGCCGGATGTGATTACGCAGTAGTTCCGGTTATCAGTTTTCAGTAATCAGTTTTCAGTGGCTGGCACAAGGGTGCTGGCCACTGATTCGATTTTAGATATTGGAGGCTTGTGAATTTACACCACCCCTCAGGCAAAGAGATTCGGCTGACCAGTTTATCGAAGTGCGCGGGTTGAGCGTCTAAATTAAATGCTGAAACGCTGACGCAGGTTCTGCGCCCGGTACGCGATCTTTTTAACTCGAGCGATTATCCCGACTTGCTGGTGGGACTCGACGGCCCCGACGACGCGGCGGTTTGGCGTCTTGATTCAGCTCGCGGGTTGGTGGTGACTACAGACTTCTTCACGCCAGTGGTAGATGACGCTTACGATTACGGCGCGATTGCGGCGGCCAACAGCCTATCGGACATTTACGCGATGGGCGGGCGTCCATTTTTGGCATTGAATATTGCCGCCCTGCCCGAGAGTCTGCCGGTTGAAATCTCTGCAAATATTTTACGAGGCGGCGCGGAGAAGGCGCGCGAGGCGGGCGTGGTCATCGCCGGCGGGCACACCG
>VFKQ01000343.1 GCA_009885445.1 Anaerolineaceae bacterium
ATATTCAACCATCATGCCCCGACTGCCAAAGGGACTCAGCGCCCGCGACGGTTTTGGCCTGCTTGAGCTTGGACTCGAACTGCGCCTCGCGGGCCGCAAGGACATGCTCAACTTCATCCGCGCCCTGCCGATGTCTGCGCAGGAATTGGTGGACGAGTATTTTGAGTCAGACATCCTCAAAGCCGCGATTGCTTCGGTTGCGATTCACGGCTCCACGCTGGGACCGATGTCCGCGGGCACGGGCTACACCTTGATTCACAATTGGCTGAATCGCGGCGGGCTGGCACATGTCAACGTGGGCAAGGCGGGCGAGATTACATCTGCGTTAGCCAATACTGTGAAATCTTTCGGCGGCGAAATTAGAACCGAAGCCGAAGTTGCAAATATCAAAATTGAGAATCAAATTGCAAAGGGAGTTGTGCTGACAAGTGGCGAAGAAATTTCTGCCGATAAAGTCATCTCGTCCGCTGACCCGAAGCACACATTGCTCAAGCTCGTCGGCGCAGCGCACTTGCCGCCCGAATTTGTCTGGCACACACAGTCCATTAAAATGCGCGGCTCGGTGGCGAAGGTGCATTTGCAAACGAATGGAGGGCATGGGATTCCAGAAGGCACGGTTGTCCTCGCGCCATCGATCAAATATTTAGAGAAGGCATATGATGCCGCCAAGTATGGCGAGATTTCAGAGAAGCCGTATTTGGAAGTGACGACTTCGGGGAATACAGTTTCAATCCATTTTCAATTTGCGCCTTATGCTCTTAAATATGGAGTGCGACAGCTTGCTGTCGCAGGTGAAGGAGCAAGCTCCTTCACTCCAGAATTATGGAATGAAAAACGCGGCTTGGTTGAAAAGTTGGCAATTGACACGCTGACGGAATATTTTCCCAATCTAAAATCGTCAATCGTCAATCGTAAATCAATATCGCCTCTCGATCTCGAGCAGACCTACGGCCTCACCGAAGGCGACCTTAACCACGGTCAACTCATGCTCGACCAGTTCCTGTTCATGCGTCCGATTCCGGGCTGGTCGAATCACAAGACGCCGATTGATAAATTATATCTCTGCGGAAGCGGAGTCCACGGCGGGGGCGGGGTCAGCGGCACGGCGGGGCGGAACGTGGTCAAGATATTGAAATAAAATCGAATTGGCCTCGGCCAACATCACCTCTTTTATTGCCCAGAAAACAGCATCTCCCAGCCTATTTCACACGGGAGATGCTGTTTTCGTTTGGCGGGCAGTCCTTCAAGTAAATTGCGGCTAGCCACCTGACACTTTCGAATCAAGTGGCGGTCGAGTAGCCCTGAGGTACTCCGATGGGCGTATCGAGACCACGTTTACGGCCAGTTGCGCGGTTCAGTGGTCTCGACCACGGCACTTGCGCTCGTGGCAAGTGTACGGCCCCTTTGGGAGAGCACCGCCTACTCGACCACCAATTTATTTTCGGAGCAAACTGTCGGGTCGCTAGAATTGCGGCGTGAACTGTGTAGAGTCAGTAAGCAACCATCTCAAAAGCCGGTGTTACAAATATTATATGCACCAGAATGAAAGGAAAAACATGAACATCAACTCAACTGAATTTCAAGACGCAGAGGAAATCCGCTGGCAACCGCTTGTAGCCAAATATGCAAAACCCGACCTTGCGCGCAGTCTGTGGCAGGTGGCAAATTCATTTATTCCGTATTTTGCCCTATGGGCTTTGATGATCTGGAGCATTCAGATTTCCTATTGGATCACCCTTGGGTTATCCGTTTTGGCGGCAGGCTTCCTGATGCGCATCTTTATCATTTTTCATGATTGCGGACACGGCTCGTTCTTCAAGTCGCAGAAGGCCAATGATTTTGTTGGCCGAATTGCCGGCCTCTTGAATTTCACGCCCTACTATCGCTGGAAGCACGACCACGCCATTCATCACGCCACCGCCAGCGACCTCGACCGGCGCGGCACAGGCGATGTGTACACGATGACGGTCAAGGAATATCTCGCCGCGCCCTGGTGGAAGAAGGCGGCGTATCGCATCATGCGTAACCCATTTGCCCTGCTTGGCGCAGGGCCTTTGCTGATGTTTGTCGTTATGCAACGAATTCCACTCCCTTCACAGGGACGACGTGCGCGCACCAGCGTGTGGTGGACAAATTTTGCGCTGGTTGGCGTGATTGCCGGCATGTGCTGGCTGATCGGCTGGAAAACTTTTTTACTGGTACAGTTGCCGGTGCTGATGCTCAGCTCCGCCATTGGGATATGGCTTTTTTACGTCCAGCATAATTTTGACCCGACCTATTGGGACAACCACGAGGGCTGGGAATTTGTTAAAGCAGGCCTGCAAGGCAGTTCGTTTTATAAACTGCCGCTCATCCTGCAATGGTTTAGCGGCAACATTGGCTTCCATCACATTCATCACCTGAGCGCAAAAATCCCCAACTACAATCTGCCGCAATGCTATTACGAAAACTCCGTTTTTCATGTAAAGCCATTAACCATCGCCGCCAGTCTTAAGTCTTTATCTTTGCGCTTATACGATGAAGAGCAAAAGATGCTCATCGGCTGGAGCGGGCTGAAGCGTTATCATCCACAAAAAGTAAAAGCGTAGTTCTGCTGAAATAGCGCAGACGAAATGCCATGAAGGTGCTAAAATAACAGCCATGTACTCAAATCTCTTCGCGCAATTCAAGCGCAACGCAGTTCCCGAAGTTCTCGTAGATCGCATCTGTTAATTCGCGGCGCGGAAAACACCGTGACCGATTCTTTACGACCGCATACACCCTTTGGTGTGTGTGGTCGTTTTTTATCCCGTCAGCTTTTTACAAAAGGAGAATCGCATGTCCACTTATTTTAAAACCGCCGACACCTACGTCACCGGCTCGATGACCTTGCCGCAAAAATATTACACGTCACAAGATGTGTTCGCAGACGAGATGAATCGCATTTATAAAAACAGCTGGGTGTGCGTCGGGCATCACAGCCGCGTCGCGGGGGCGGGCGAATATTTTCTAGCCGACGTGCTCGGCGAGAGTCTCATTATCCTGCGCGATAAACAGAATCAAGTGCGCGCCTACTACAACGTCTGCCGTCATCGCGGCACGCGCATTTGCGAAGAAAGCGAGGGACGTTTCAGCGGGAGCATCCAGTGCTCCTACCACGCGTGGACCTACGGCCTCGACGGGACATTAATCGGCGCGCCCTTCATGAAGGAACTGGACGGCTTCCGCTGGGAGGACTTCCCGCTGAATCCCGTTCGACTCCACCTGTGGGAGGGGTTCATCTTCGTCAGCCTGAGTCAAACTCCCCAGCCGTTCGAGCAGGCCTACGCTCCGCTGTTGAACCGCCTTCAGCGTTGGAACGTCGGCGGGCTGAGAGTCCACACGCGGCACGTCTACGATGCGGCCACGAATTGGAAATACGTTTTCCAAAATTTCAACGAGTGCTATCACTGCCCGACGATTCATCCAATGTTGAATAAATTTACAAATTACACCAGCGCTGAAAACGATCTGGTCGAAGGCCCCTTCCTCGGCGGATATATGAACATCACCGGCGGCGACAGCATGACCATGACCGGGCGCATGTGCGCACTGCCGCTCGGCGATTTAAGCACCGGCATCGAGAAGCGCGGATTTTATTACACGTTACTGCCGAATTTACTGCTCAACATCCACCCCGATTATTTGATGTTCCACATGCTCTTCCCCACTGCGCCCGGGCGGACGACGATCGTCAGCGAATGGCTGTTCAACGCCGAGGCCTTCGACAAACCCGACTTCCGTCCGCAAGAGGCTGTGGACTTTTGGCATATCACCAATTTGCAAGATTGGCACGTCTGTGAATTAGCTCAACTGGGTGTCACTTCGCAAGCCTATACGCCCGGCTGGTACAGTCCGCGCGAGAGTTTGCTGGCCGCGTTCGACCGCGAGTATTTGCGGATTATGGAATAGGCGCGCCTATTTTACGTTTTACGTTTTATTTTTTTCATTGCCCGCTCATCAACATCTTTGAGCGTCTTGTGCTGCACTCCCGCGTTAACTTCCATAAGTTGGGGTTCGTTGTGAACCAACTCAAGCACTTCTTTCCACGTAAAGTCATCGCGCCCGTCAAATCGTGAATAGACTTGGCGCACAAAGTCCAAATCCTCGGGCGTGTCCACTGTCCAGCGGTAATCGCCGAAGTCGGTGACATGATTTAGTAGGGCGATTCTGAATCCACGCGGAGAAGTGCCAGTTTGCAGTGTTCGGCGTTCAGTGATCAGTTTTACGCCCTCGTAAAAGTAGGGCATCACATGCTCGCGTTGTTGGGGTTCTTTGGCATCCTTCCATGCTTTCTCCAACACTTTGAACGTGCAGGCCTCCACGTCAAGACCAATCGGATACGTCCGTCCCCACGGCGGCGGGAGTCGATTCGCGGCGAAGTTGAATTCACTGTTCACTGATGACTGATCACTGATCACTGTCTTCACCACATCATCAATCAACTCCGCATCAATCAGCGGACAATCCGCCGTGATGCGCACCACCACGTCGGCTTTGGATTCTTTCGCGGCTTGATAATATCTATCCAGCACATCGAATTGACTGCCCCTCATCAGCGGGATTCCGCTCAGGGTGCAGTACTCCGCTACGGGGTCGTCGGAGGCGTCTGTCGTCGTGGCGAAGATCACCTCGTCAAGAGTCCGCGCACGGGAGGCGCGCACGTAGACTCGAGTCAACATTGGCTGGCCGGCGATGTCGGCGAGAATCTTTCCGGGCAAACGCGAGGAGTTCATGCGCCCCTGAATGATGGCAACGATACGAGGTTTCATAATTGATGAACGTAGGGGCACGGCGCCGCCGTGCCCCTACGATGCCTCGGCCTCAGACGGAATCGGCAACGGAATCACAAACATCTTGGCGCGAAATTTTTCAACGTAATCGCGCACCATAAAATAATCGAGGCCGACCTGTTCGGCGATATCGAAGACGGTGTGTTCGCCCTCGAAGCGCATCATGATTTTTTCGATGGCGCGGTTCAGCGCCCAGTTCTCGCGCCAGTCTACCCACAGGCCGTTGCCGCTGAGAAAAACCGGGCCGCGAAAGGTGCGCTTCGGAATGTAATTGCTGGCGTAGATGCGGATGATCTGCTCCGCCGCGTCGGCCGCGCCGATGAGCATGTCTTCGTGGATGATTTCCATGTTGTCGTCGCTGGTGTGATATTCCTCGTACGGCCAGCGGTTGAGCGAGATGCACGGCACGTTGACGCCCGGCCCGTTGACGACGCGTTCATCGTTGGCGGGCGCGGCGGCGAAGTCGCGTTCGTCGTGAGCGGAATTTCGCAAAACAGAATTCGTGATTCGATCCAGCAGATGCGTGTGCTGGCGCGTGTGATGCCAGGCGATTTTATTTTTGTTGCCGGTCATCTCCATGAAGATTCCGCCGCGCAGATTTTGGATGACCTGCTCGTTGTGCGAAAGATAGACGATGGTGCCGATGGTCTCTGGCCCGAACCAAAAGCGCACGCTCATGGACCCCGCCGGTAGCGGGTTCGCCGCGAGTCGCCGCGCCAACTCGATGGCGCTGACCACGCCCGCGCCGTCGTCGTTGGCCTGCATGGGGTGACAGGTGTGCGCCTGCACGATCATCTCGCCCGCCGACTCGTTCGCTCCGCCCTCGGGGTGGATGACCGCCGTCGCCACTTTGAATCCCTGCTGAGGGTCGGTGATGAATTCGGATTGAATCACAGCGCGATATTTTTTGTCGCGCGGCAGTTTGTCGAATTGATTCTTCGGCAGGCAGAAGCCCCAATCACGTTCGTAATATTTGAACACCCACGGCGTCGCGTGCGGACGTTTCTCATTGAAAAATAAATGCGCTTGCAATTCGTCGAACGAAAGTGTTTTGTCCACGGCCAGCGAATAGGAAACGATGTTGAGTGGATTATCCTTGAAATCCACCACGCGCTCACCGCCGACAATTTCAAGATACGCCTCGTGGACGACATATCGCTCGGGCACCTGCCACGTCCACGCGCGCTCGAGGGGCGCGTAAGTCTCGATGGTGTAGTTTGCCGAATCGGGCATGTACGCGCCGACGATTCTTAGCGTCTCGTCGTGGTCAGCGGAGGCGAGGGTGCGATGCAGGGGGAAGAACTCGGCGAGGATGGATTTGAGGGAGGTGTAGGGTTTCATAATTTCATCCAACATCGGTGGTCGAGTAGCCCTGAGCGTTCGTTGCGAAGGGCGTATCGAGACCATCACGTTTCAAGAAAACAATTATTTGTTGCTTATCTGTTGGTCTCGATACGGCGGCGAATTAGGCTCTTGTTCAAAAATGTAATGACCGCCGCCTACTCGACCAACGGTGCTCAGTTAATACTTCGGCTCTTCAATATAATGTAACTTCTCAGGGTGCTCACGCACAATCACCGACATGTTGTCAAAAAATTCATTCGCGGTGGCGAAATGCACCTTCGCCGCGCCGACTTGAATTTCCTTGATGACGCCCGCGGCCAGCAGTTCATCCATGGCGGGGTTGATGAAAGTTTTTACGCGGTCGCTGTCCCGCACGAACATCGAGTAAGTTTTCACGCGCGGGACGCGGTCGTAGCCCATGTAGATGCCCGCGAATTCTTTTATGCGGCGATAGTCACAGCCCGTGCGATATTCCACGTAGTGATGCATCGAGAAGGTGTTGTTGAAATCGAGGCCGATGCTGAGGATGGTGCCGTTCAATTTGTGGAACAACGCGAACGCGGAGTTGGGTCCGTAGGCCTCGGCGTCATCGGCGGCGGCGAATTCGTCGGCGCGGGCGCCCCAAACGGAGAAACTGTAAATCGGATGCGGAGTCCGCTTCACGCGCGGCCTGAGGCGGGCCAACTCGGTGATGGCGCCCATCTTCGAGGGCGTCTCCAAAACATCGAAGTAGTGCGTCTCCGTCCACGCTTGAAAATTGAATGCGGGAAATAAAACTGTTCCGCGCGGGCCAACGAGGTCGCGCATCACGTCTATCACCGTGTCCGCGCCGCCGACGACTCCGCCGAGCGATTTATAGGATGTGTGCACGATGATCGTCGCGCCGTCTTGCACCTGCGTGGCGCGAAAACCATCCAGCAATTCTGCGCGCGTCAGCATTTAAGCGGCGGGGTCTTTGGGTTTCGCAACTGGCGGCATGTCGGCCATGTGCTGAGATTTTGATTGTTTCGTCGCAGGTTGTTTCGGCGTCGATTCCAATTCGGCCACGCGGCGTTTGTGACGCGACGCAGTGAATCGATGCGAGATGACCGAGGGCGTCATGAACAGGATGCCGAGCAGGATGCCGATGATGAGCGCCATCAGCAAAAATAAACCCACCTGTCCATCGGCCTGATAACCAAAAATAACCAGATGAACCGGGATTTGGTTGGCCAGCGCAAAGACGACGGCGACGACTGCAATGATCAAGATGAGCACAAGTGTGAAAATCATTTGGACCTCCGTGCGAGTTGGATTGTCTGCTCATAAGCGACGAGCAGTTGCGAAAAATTTTTCTGCCAATCAGCGCGCATCAGCGCGGACCTTCTGGCGGCCTGCCCGACCTGAGCCAGATTCTCCCTTTGAGCGATCGCGGCGAGAATCTTTGCGGCCAGCGAGTCGGCGTCGCCATCAGTGAAGAGCCAGCCGTTTTCGTTTTCGACGACCCACTCTTTATTTGCAGGGATGTCGGAGACGAGGCTGGGCAGACCGCAGGCGAGGGCCTCCATCAGCGAAACGGACGAGCCGTCGACGTGCGAGGGCGAGATGTACAGATTAGCCATATGATACCAGCGAGGCAGGTCGCGTTGAGAAACTTGTCCGGGCATCGAGACTCTGTCGAGCACTCCGCCGCTTTGCAAAATTTTGCGAAGCGCCCCGCCCTGCGAGCCGCCGCCGAGGAGCAGTAAGTCCACGTTGGAGTTTTGGCGCGCGACTTTGACGAAGGCTTTCGCTAAAACATCCACGCCGTATCTTGGTTCCCATGAGCGGTTACAAAATAATGTAAAGCGAGGATTGGAGGATTGGAGGATTGGAGAATTGGGGGATGGTGCAAACTGTGCGAGGTCCACGCCCCAGGGGAAGACGATGGTACTGTCAGGGTTCATGCCGTAGGCCACGGCTTTGTCGCGGGTGACATTTGCGTCGCTGGTGAAGAAAGTGCTATGGCGTAAAACGTAACGCGTAATGCGTTCCATCCATTTATTTTTGTGGACGTCTTCCATTAAGTCGAATCCCCAAGACATGGTGAGCAACGGATGTGCGCCGCTGAGGGCGGCGATGAATGCGCAGGTTTGAATCGGGCCGGCGTGAATCAAATCGGGCCGGATGCTTTTCGTCAAACGTCGAAAGTCGAAGGTCAAACGCGGCAGGTCGCGCCAGCGGAATTCTCGTTGTCCGCCCGCCCATTGGACTTGCTGAATCTTTGCGGGCACGGGGCGGTCTTCGACCTGTCGTTGTCCGCGTTGCAAGCGGACGTAAAAAACTTCGTGCTCGGTCTCGGCGAGGGAGGCGAGGAAGCGATGGTCGTGAGGCGAATAATCGTAGGTGAAGTAGATGATTTTCATAAAACATTTAAACACGAAGGGCACAAAGCACACGAAGTAAAAGCCTTTGTGCCCTTCGTGTACTTTGTGTTTAATTGGTTTTCGACTCGCCCAGATTCGTCCAACGCAACTCTTTGCCGAGAGGCATGTCAACCAATGCTTTTGTTCCGATGACATCATTGATTTGATCAGGTTTGATCGCGCCAGGAGTGGCGGGACGCAACACATCAATCATCTCGCGGACAAAGACTTCGCCCGCCTGGATGTTGCGCGCGGCGCGCAGACGGCGGCGTTGGACGATCTGCGTTTCCAGCTCGTTGTCGGCGATGAATTTATCGGGCGAGCCGAGCGAGCGTTCGAGCAGACGAGTCTCCGCGACCATCTTGGCCGCGTCCGCACCGGCTTCTTTGGCCAGGCGAATCAGCTGTTTGGCGCGCTCGATGTCGCCATCATGATTCGCGGCGATGTCCGCGATGAAGTAGGTGGGGTGGTTGGGGCCGATGACGTGGTTGCCGAATTTGATTTCCATTTTGTCCTCAGCTGAGAAGTTCTAGAATACAACCTGTTCTTGGATTTTTAGCGATATAAGCAGGTCTCAAGCTTTGCCCGTTAGTTTCATATGCACCCTGCTTCTGGTTTTGGAAGTTGCTGAATTTCTGGATGAGATTTAATTATTTGGCTAATCAAATCCATGAGCTCTCGCAATTTGTCAGCTTTTGTGGCAGTGTCCCTGTAACGAGTGATGACAAAAAAGGATGTTTGTGCTCTGTCTAAAATCTATTATTCTCGAAACCAATCTAAGTTTCGAGGAACAACAGAATGGATTATACGGCATGCTACTGTCGGTCGCGGCAATGTTCTATGTTTGTGTGCACGCAAACCATGTCAGAGACTCGGCGTAAGGACTTCGGAAATTTCCCTGGATGCGCCTAAAACGGGGATCCCTCTTAAAGATTTCCGAAGTCTGAATCG
>VFKQ01000121.1 GCA_009885445.1 Anaerolineaceae bacterium
TTTCAGATTTTGGTTCGATAACCGGAATGCCGACCAATATTTTCTAGTATACAAAACTATTTAACGATGTCATTGCGAGGGCGTACTCGCCCGAAGCAATCTCGTGTTCGACGAGGAGATTGCTTCGTCGCCGAAATACGACTCCTCGCAATGAAGATAATAATAGATTCGTAGCAACTTATGAAAAGCACACAAACTAAAATCAGCGCGCTTGTACTCGCCGCAGGACAGTCCACAAGAATGGGCCAACCCAAGATGTTGTTACCCTGGGGCGAGACAACCGTGCTCGGGCAGGTGCTCACTACGTTGCGCAGGTCAGGTCTCGAAGAAATTCTCGTGGTCACTGGCGCGGAACGTGAAGCTGTGGAAAAGATTTGCGCATCGTACGGCGCGCAGACGGCGCATAACGAAGAGTTTGTAAGCAGTGAAATGTTGTCGTCGTTGCAGGTGGGGATTCGCTGGCTCATGCAACAAACAAATGCCCGAGCGGCGGCCCTCGTCTGTTTGGGCGACCAACCTCAAGCGCAGGAGCGAACCGTGCGCGGGGTGTTGAAATGTTTCCTCGAGGGCGAGTCTGCGTTGGTGGCGCCGAGTCGTAACATGCGCCGCGGGCATCCGTGGTTGGTGGCGCGGCCATTGTGGGGGGAGATTCTTGCGTTGCGCGCGCCCGCGTCACCGCGCGATTTTTTGAATGGGCGCGCAAACGAGATTGAATACTTCGCCGCCGAAAGCGATTCGATTTTTGCAGATGTGGATACGCCGGAAGAATATCGCAACGCAAGAGCGACGGGTGAAAAGTAAACGGGCGGACTGCGGTACACTTGGGAACCATGAATATTCTCTACAAAATCGCCTTCCCGATTCTAAAATTTGGATTTAAAACCGTCTGCCACATCGAAGCGCAAGGCGCGCAGAAATTGCCGATGCGCGGGCCGCTGATTCTGTACGCGAATCACACCGGCCAGATCGAAGCGCCGGTGCTTGTAACTCTTTTGGAAGGGCGGCCCATTTCGGGCTGGGCCAAGGCCGAGGCCTTTGAGAACCCAGTCTTGCGCTGGCTGTTCAATAATTGGGGCATCATCCCTGTGCGGCGCGGTGAAGCGGATACAAGCGCGTTGCGCGTGGCGATTCAAAAACTAAATGACGGTGTCATCTTTGGCATTGCGCCGGAGGGCACACGCAGTAAGACGGGACAATTATTGCGCGGTCAGCCTGGCGCGGTGATGCTGGCCCTGCACAGCGGCGCGCCACTTCAGCCAGTGGCGCATTGGGGCGGGGAGAAATTCAAAACGAATATCCGAAAATTTCGGCGCACACATATTTCTGTGCGCGTGGGACGCCCGTTCAAGTTGGATGCAAAGGGCGAAAAAATGACTCGCGAAGTACGTCAGCAGATGGTGGACGAAATGATGTACACACTTTCGGCGCTGTTGCCAGCGGAGTATCGCGGCGAGTATGGTGATTTGAGCAAGGCAACGACGAAATATTTAAATTTCGGGGTGGGCGCGGTGGGCGCGGTGAGCGACTGAAGTGGGCGACTGAAGTCGCCGCTACAATTGCGAAGTCCGCCTTCGCGGACTATTCACGTGCATCTTGATTCTATAAATTCAGGGAAGGCCATGAACTCGCTCGAATCATTCATCGCGCAATTCAAAGAAAAACTCATCTGTGTGGCTGTTTCTGATTTGGAGACGGGGGGCGAAATCTTCGTCAACGCGGACGAGGGGATGCACCCGGCCAGCACGATGAAGGTGTGCGTGATGATGGAGGTATTTCGTCAGGCGCAGGCAGGCGTTTTTGGGTTGGACGATTCAATCGCGCTGACAAATTCTTTTAAGAGCATCGTGGATGGCAGTGACTTTGCGCTGGGCATGGCTGACGATTCGGAAACGTCGCTGTA
Organism: Anaerolineaceae bacterium; assembly: GCA_009885445.1. Classification (GTDB taxonomy): domain Bacteria; phylum Chloroflexota; class Anaerolineae; order Anaerolineales; family Villigracilaceae; genus Denitrolinea. Next base: position 1,901 of record VFKQ01000121.1, read on the forward strand.
CGAAAAAATCGGCGGGCGCGAAAGTATCCGCGAGTTGACGCGGCTGATGATCGTGCACAGTAGCAATCTGGCGACCAATGTTTTGATGGAAAAAGTGGGCACGGCGCGCGTGGATGCGTTCATGCGCGAGCTCGACATTCGAGACCTGCACGTGATTCGCATGATCGAAGATAACAAAGCGTATCGTTTGGGCATGAACAACGGAACCAGCGCGCGGGCGTTGACGCACATGATGCGTTTGATCGCGGAGGAGAAAGTTGTCTCGCGTGAAGCATCGCGCGAGATGATTCAGATTTTGCTCGGGCAGGAATTCAACGAAAGTATTCCGGCGCTGTTGCCCGCCGATGTGAAGGTGGCGCACAAAACCGGCTGGACGGGTTCGTTCTTTCACGACACGGGTATTGTCTGCGCGGAGAATCGCAAACCATACGTGATTACGATTCTCACGCGCGGGTTTGCGCAGGATGACGAAAAGGGCGCGCATGATTGCATGGCGCGAGTGTCGAAGTTGGTGTTTGAGGAAATTGTTTAAGTTGGAGTGCAGGCTCTGCGATAGCACCCTTTAGGGTCAGCCTGCACTCCGAAAAAAATCATTCCCCGAATTTGAAAAAGTAGACGTTGGTTTCCCAGGGGGTGAAACCGAGTTTTTGATAAAGACGGTTAGCGGCTTCGCGGCGCGGGTTGGAGGTGAGCGCGACTCCGTCGGCGCCTTTTTGTTGGGCAGTCTGAAGCGCGGATTGAATCAGCGCGGAGGCAACTCCGCGCCCGCGAACGGATTCGTCTACGACGACATCTTCGATTCGCGCGCGGACCCCGCTGGGGGTCGGGTAGACGATGAGGGTTAACAAGCCGACGAGGGGCTGAGCCGCGTCGGGGCGGGCCGTCAGCAGGGAGACAGAGTCGGAGTTGAGCAAACCCGCTACACGCTCGGGGGTGAGGCGCGGGAGGTTAATTTTCAGTTGGGGGAGCAGGCGCGCGAAGGCGTCCAGTAATTCGTCGGTGACTTGAGTCGCAGGTTCTATGAGCATGAGGGAAATATTCATCCGCAGATTTCGCGGATTACGCAGATTGATTCTTGATGGAAAGCGGGCGAAATAAATTTCGCGTTACGTTGTAACTCGGCGCGGCCAGAGGCTGAGGCCGATGTAGTAGATGCTGTAGGTGAGCGAGAGGGGCCACAGCCATTGCGGTTCGTTGGGATAGAGGAGGATGCCGCTGACGCCGATGACGCCGTAGAAGTAGGTGAGGAAGAGGGTCAGGCGCGTGTCGCGCGTGGGGTAGAGCCATTTGGTGGGGACGAAGACGAGGATGTTGAAGAGGATGATGAAGAAGAGGTTGATGCGCGGGTCGAGTTCGAGGACGAGCATGTAGATGACGGCCACGTTCCAATAGGAGGGGAAGCCGGTGAAATAATGGTCTTCGGTTTTTGCGTTTGTTTGGGTGAATTGATACGCAGAGGAAAGCAGAATGGCGGCGGCGGCGGCGAGGCGGAAGGGGGCGGGCAGAATATCTGCTTCGACGAGGAAGAGCGCGGGGACGATGACGTAGTTGAGATAGTCGAGGATATTATCGAGCAGTGCGCCGTCGAGTCCGTTGGCGTAAGTCTTGACGTCAAACTTGCGCGCGAGCAGGCCGTCGAGTCCGTCCACGAGCATGGCGAGGGTCATCCATAAAAAAGCGGACTTCCATTCGTGGTGAAAGACGGCCAGCAGGGCGAGGAATCCCCAGACCGCGCCGGAGGCGGTGAACAAGTGGACTCCCCAGGCGAGAGTCTTGCGCATGTATAGTGGCATAGCTTTCTCCTCAATGGCAGGTTGGTTGTAACTACCTTGACAATGTCACATTTCAAAACCTTTTACAACAAAGTCCGCAAAGGGTCACACATTGTCCCGATGTACTTCGGGAAAGGAGAGCAAAATACTAAAACCAAAGATTTCCTTCGTGTTACTTCGTGCCCTTTGTGGTTAAGAATTTTGGTTTCAGCCTTAATGTGACATTGTCAAAGTAGTTACAGGTTGTTTAATTTCTTGCATGTATTTTAACGCATGTGCGGCGAAATAAAACAACCGCGCCAACGCGGCGCGCTGGCATGGTAAGAACCATTGCTAAAACATGTCTGCATTTCATCCAGTGAGCAGGCCGCGCTGTGGTTTTCAAACGGCGCTCACGCCATCCACTCTTTTACGAAACCCGGAGGTTTCCCATGAAAATGCGCAGGCTGTTTCTGATCAACGCCCTTGTGCAATTTATGTTCGGATTGGGTTTCCTGTTCGCGCCAGCAGTTGCACTGCTGGCGGGTTCGGCAGTACAACTGCCGAACAAACTCAATCTTTCTTCACTTATGCAAGAGGTCTACTGTCATCCACAATCAGCACGCCCGTTTCGCCTTCTATTTTTCGAACATGTACCTTGACCACTCGCCATAGACCCCGGAATGTGTCAATGATTTGAGACACGAAAATTGATAATTTAGTCACTCCAACGGAGCGACTGTTGGTAGATAAATTTCGTGTAAAATGGGCATTGCCCCAAACGAAA
>VFKQ01000241.1 GCA_009885445.1 Anaerolineaceae bacterium
CACCCGTCGCGAACTTATTCGCCGCGCAAAAAAAGTCACGCCTGCTGAATCAAAAAATCAAAACAACGCCGATGAATAAAAAAGCGCACGTCCTCTTTCTTTTCTCCGACACCGGCGGCGGACATCGCTCGGCGACGGAGGCCATCATCGAGGCGTTGGGTCTTGAGTTTGGCGATTCGTTCAGCACAGAGATGGTGGATTTCTTCAAAAATTATGCGCCGCCGCCGTTTAACAAAATGCCAGATATTTATCCGCAACTGGCGAAAGCGCCGCGCTTGTGGCAGGCCGGTTTTTATGTCACCGATGGCCGCCCGCAAGCACGCGTTATTTCTTCGGCGTTTTGGCCGTATGCGCGCCGCGCCGCAAAAAAATTGCTCGAGGCTCATCCCAGCGACATCATCGTCACCACGCATGCGTTTGCAAATTCATTTGCGCTTAAAGCTTTGGGCAAAGAACGCACGCGCCGTTTTATTTCCGTGGTCACCGACCCGGTTAGTGTGCACGCCATGTGGTTTGACAAACGCGCCGACCTGATTCTTGTGCCCACAGAATTTGCGCGCGAACGCGGCATTGAATATCATATGTCGCCAGAAAAAATTCATGTGGTCGGCCAGCCAGTGGCCGAGCGTCATTCTGCGCCGCCCGCAGATAAACGCGCACTGCGCAAAAAACTTAATTGGACTCAAGACAAGTTGACCGTCCTGCTCGTGGGCGGAGGCGACGGGATGGGCCCCCTGCAGCGGACGGCGCTCGCCATCGCCGCCTCGGGCCTCGACGTGGAGTTGGTCGTCGTCACCGGGCGGAATGCCCGCCTGCAAGCGACTCTCGAAGCGCACGAGTGGCCAGTCCCCACGCACATTTATGGCTTCACCAATGATCTGCCCGACTTCATGCGCGCCGCCGATGTACTCGTCACCAAAGCTGGCCCAGGGACAATTGCCGAGGCGCTCAACGCCGCCCTGCCGATTATTTTGTATGCCAGAGTCCCCGGCCAGGAGGATGGCAACGTAACCTATGTGGAAGACGAGGGCGTGGGCGTGTGGGCGCCGACCGCAAAAGGCGTTGTGCAGGCCCTCAAACTCTGGGCCGAGAATCCCGCCGAGCGCGAGCGCGTTGCGCAAAACTGCCTCCGTGCGGCGCGGCCGGATGCGGCGCGCGTGATTGCGCGGTTTATTGCCGAGCAAGCGGAGAAGATTCCAGCGGCACAATGAAATTCGGACTGCGCAACACCTCCTTCGTTTATCCGCACCGAACCGGCGACATGTGGGCCGACACACGCGCCCACATCCAGCGCGCTGAAGCGGACGGGTTCGACTCGTTTTGGGCGATGGATCATTTTTATCAATTGCCCGCGCATGGCTCTGAGCACGAACCCTTCCTCGACGCGTGGACGATTCTGCCCGCACTGGCGGCTGTCACGAGTCGCATTCGGCTGGTGGGCATGGTCAGCCCGGTTGGCTATCGCAATCCCGCCCTGCTCGCCAAAATGGCGGCCAGCCTCGATCACATCAGCAATGGCCGCATGAATTTTGGATTCGGCGCGGGAGGTTTCAAACCCGAGTATCAGGCTTACGGATTTGAGTTTATCGAAACGGCCTCAGTGCGCCTGGCGCAAATGAAAGAGGCCTTGAAAATGATTTTGGGGTTATGGACAATTTCGCCTTTTACTTTTCACGGAAAATATTTTCATGTCGAAAACGCGATTCTCGAACCTAAGCCACTGCAAAGACCACATCCGCCCATTTTGATCGGCGGCGTGGGACCGCAGGTCACCTTGCGCATCATCGCCGAGATGGGCGACGCCTGCAATTTATGGGGTCCGCCCGCTGAATTTGCGAAGCAACGCGAAACGCTCAAGCGTCACTGTGACGAAGTGGGCCGCGACGAATCTACAATCGAAAAGACGACTTATGACCTTGTCATCTGTGCGCGCACTGAAAAAGACTTGCAAACAAAAATCGGCCGCCTGCTACAAAAAGGCGTTGAGCCGTGGATGGCTTTGGTCGGCACGCCAACCCAACTGGTGGATGTGGTCGGCGAATATAGACGCGTCGGCGCGGACCATTTGTGTATGGACTTCGCGGGCAATGACGCAGAGTCTTATGAATTATTTGTGGGGGAAGTGATGGCGAAGTTTCAGGGCGAATGAGCCTACATCAACAGAATACAGTGGTTGTCGGGGCGTATAATCGCAAAATGAATTTAACGCGCCACCCGCCGAAGTTTTCGTTTCACGGTTGATTAAGCTAAGGGAAGATTTGTTGTTAGCTTAGTGCGCGAACACGGAAAGTTAAGACATAACTACCTTTTCGGCTTTTTTCTCGAGCTTATCAACGACGCGCCATCAACGCCTCAATCTCCTCGATCGTTGACGGAATCGCCGCAGACAGATTCTCACATCCATCGGCTGTGACGCGCACGTTGTCTTCGATGCGCAATCCGATGCCCCACTCGCGGACGTAGATGCCCGCGTCGACGGTGAAGACCATGTTTTCTGTCAGCGGCTGGTCGTATCCGCCCACGTCGTGGGTGTCGAGTCCCACATGATGGACTGCGCCATGCCAGACGTATTTACCGATGTCTGTGAAATCATTCAGCAGGCCCAAAGCCTTGAGGCCCTCGAATGACACTTTGCGACAGATGGGATTGAGTGTTTGAAAGGCCACGCCCGGGCGCACTTGTTCCATGATGGCGCGGTTGGCCGCGTAGGCCACTTTGTAGATTTGAGTCTGTCGCTCGCTGAAGCGGCCATTGGCGGGAAACACGCGCGAAATGTCTGTGCAGTATTCGTCGTAGGGCGCGCCGACATCGGAGAGAATTAACTCGTTATCTGCCAGCGCAGACATGGGGTTGGTGTAGTGCAAATAAAATATGCGCTCGCCGCCTGCAATAATGGACGGAAAAGCCGTGCGGCGCTGTCCGTGTGCGGCAAGTTCTAAATTGAACTCGGCTTCAAGCTCATATTCCATCATGCCGGGTTTTGCGACGCGCATCAGGCGGCGGATACCCGCGTCGGTGATTTGCATTGCTTTGCGAATGGCGTCAATCTCTTCGGGGGATTTGATTCTGCGCATGGCCGCCAGCAATGGATAACTATTCTTGATGACGATGTGTGGGTGCCGGCCCTGAATTTGTTTCGCAAATTCGCGCTCGATATCAAACGAGCGCTCCGAGGCCAGCGCATCGAAACACAGCCAAAGGGTCATCGCTGGTTGTGAAGAGAGAAGGGCGTCCAGTATCCTGTTGAAGTTGTCGATGTCTTCAACCGCTTCGATCCCGCTGAGTTCGTTGACATCTGCGTCGCTGAAACGCCGGCCCGACCAGATCTCGCGCTCAAAATCGGGCTTGCTGACAAACATCCGCTCGCTGACCACTTCGCCTTTCTTGTGCAACAGGAGCGTTGACCCCTCTTGCTGGATGCCCGTCAGGTAGAGGAAGTTGCGGTTTGTGAAAAATGGAAAATCCTCGTCGGCGGTCTTGCGCGCGCTTTCGCCGCTGAAAAACAACATGGCGTCACCTTCCGCCATGTGCGCGGATAATTTTTGGCGGTTCTCGGTGTGAAATTTTTTATCCATGGTTTTCTTTCGTTGAAAATCTCCTGTCGATTTATATCAGCGCAATCATTTCGCTGGGCTGTATAACCGTCAGCATTGGCGGCTGGAAGTCTTTTGGGTTGCGTGTGATGAAATAATCTACTTTGCATTGCACAGCCGCAATCATTTGTACCGCGTCTTCAAAGTCGTGATATGCAAGACTCATTGCCTGCTCAATCGTGGATTGGTCAATTTTGGCGACCGAAAGGAATTGCAAAAGGTTGGTGAGCGTTGCGCGCGCCTTTGCCGGGGATTGGTCTTTCGAGATTAGGTAAAAAAGAGTCGTCAGTGAATGCGGCGCAATAAAGCCCTGAATTTTTCCTGTTTCCGCGTAAGCCAATAGTCGCGCAGATGCCTCGTAAAACGGCTCACGGTTTTGCAAGACGTCGAGGAGGATGTTCAGGTCGAAGAAGGTTTTAGTTTTTGCCGCCATATTTGGCTTCCAGATGTTTTTTATGGTCGGTTAGAGAAACGCTTTTTGAGAGCGTGCCTGAAAGCCTGCGCACAATCGGTGCATCTTGTAATATCTCCATCGATGCGGGCATGCGGCGCAGATATTCGCTGATTAGATTAGTGACGGTCGTGTTTTGCTTGCGCGCGTACAGTTTTGCGTTTTCAAGCAATTCACGTGATAGGCGGATGGTTAATTTTGTCTCTTGCATGACGGCATCCTGTGCCGTGCAGAATATCAGGATTCTGTACGGCTGTCAAGCGAGATACAAAACCCACAAACAACTCCTCTCCTACCTCCCTCTATAGGAGCTAAACGGACACCCCGATTAAACCAAAAACCGCGGAAGCACTTTTTGCCTCCGCGGTCTTTCGTACTTCTAATTCAACCAACTACTTCGCCAATTTCAAAAAATTTGCGCGGACGTAGCCCGTCTTGCCGTTGCTGGCGCGGACGTAGAGCCATTGGCCCGAGATGCCGATCTTGGGCTTGGCCGTGGCGGCGGGTTCGACGACAGCCAGAGTCACGTTGGCGGGTTCGGCGGCGACCACGGCAGATTTAGCCGAGGCTTGCATGTAAACGCTGAGTCCTTTCGCGTCGACGAAGGAGGAGACGACCACTTTGATTCCAGAGTCTACGGGCGCGGGTTGGGCGGTTGATGAGGGCGCAGGTTGCGAAGCAGGTTTTGCTGGTTGCGACGCAGGCGCAGATGGCGTGGACGGAGTCGGCGCGCTTGGCGCAGGCGCGGATGTGCTGACGCGCTCAAGAAACCAGGCCGCCACGTAACCTTCCTGCCCTTGCGGGGTGCGCACGCGGAGCATTTGTCCATTTATGCCGATTTTCGATGGGCCGTCTGCTTCGAGGAGCAGAAGTTGCGTGCCGGGGAAAATCTGTCCGATGACGTTGCCGGTGCTGACGGTGTCGGTGGTGCTACGCAGATTCATGAACGCGGTCACCTCGGATGTGGGCCGGGCGTAGACTCCGCTGGTGGAGGGCGAACCCGTTACGGGCGCGGGCTGAGGCGGGGTCGTCGTCACTGGAGTCGGCGCGGGCGTGGAGACTGTCCCGCCGCCGGAAGTGGTGCATTCGTAAATCAGTACTTGTTGAATGGCGCGCGATAATGAATTGCCGTGACTGTAACGCGGCAGGAGCAGGTCGTGGGTGTTTGCGCCGGCGTTGTAGGGCCAGGGGTCGAGCATCAGGTAGTCGTTGCCTTCGCGCGCATAAAGCAAAACGTAATGCCATTGCAGACCGGCGGCGGGCGAGCTATCGACGCGGACGACGACGGGCTGACCCGCGCTGAGGGCGGCGTCTATTTGCGCGAGAGGCGCGTCGCTGGTGTCGCAGGAGATGTTAGATTTGAGCGCCACTTGCGGATGCACCTGCGAGACGGCCTCCCAGCGGATGCCGGCACTGATGAATCCGTTTTTGGCTTTGATCTTTTCGTTAAAACTTTTTGGCGTTTCAGCATAGCCGTGTCCGCTGACAAGCATGGTCAGGCTGGTGAGCGCGCAACCGACGTAGCCGATGGTGTCGCCCGGGTCGCCGAAGCCGAGGATGTCTTCTTTCCATTGTGAGTCTTGCTGTGAGAAGTAGGCGCGGGTGAATGGCATGAGGGACTCCTTGAGAGAGGAAGAGATTAGAGAACAGAGATTAGAGAATTAGAGATTGGTAATTGAATTATATCCCGCGAATGGGTAGGCCGGCGGATTTGTAAATCGAATCGATCAGGCGCATGTTGTTTATGGCGTCTTGTGGGTTCGTGCTGAGCATAGTTCCTTCGCGAATGGCGCTGGCAAAGTTGCGCAGTTGTTGGGCGTACATGTTTTTTCCGTGCACCATTCCGCGCCACGAAGTTTTTTCGGTGCGCAAACTCAACCAGTGAAACCACGACGGTTGAAACGGGCTGATGACTTTCATCTCGCCCGCCGTGCCTTGCACATGCAGAAACGAATCGAACATGCGCGGCGAGAGCATATCGCAGACGACGTGCGCCTGCGCCCCCGAGGGGAACTCCAAGCGGGCCTCGGTTCGCGAGTCGACTTGTGGGCGGGTGACCCGCGATTTGGCCGATAGCACCTTCGGCTCCTCGCCCATTAAATAACGCAGCATACTCAGCGGATAACATCCGGCGTCCATCAGCGCTCCGCCGCCCAAATCATAACGCCAGCGCACATTGGACGGATTCAACAGCATAAAACAAAAACGCGCTTCGATGTGTTGAATCGCGCCGAGTTCATTCGTCACAATTTCTTTCATGCGCATTGTCAGCGGATGATTACGATACGCAAATGCCTCACTCAACACTTTGCCCGATTCTTCTGCGGCCCGCGCCATTTGCATGGCTTCATTTGCATTCGACGCAAACGGTTTTTCGCACAGCACATGCTTGCCCGCGCGCAATGCTTTGACCGTCCACTCGGCGTGCAGTCCGTTGGGCAGGGGGTTATAGATGGCGTCAATCTCGGGGTCGGCGAGCATGGACTCGTAGGTTTGGTGGATGCGCGGGATGCGCCACAAAGCCGCAAAACGTTTCGCCCGTTTTGGGTCACGCGCGGCGATGGAGGTGATTCTCACTTCGGGCACAAACCACGAGGGAAGAATCGCCGCATACCAGGCGACTTTCGCCGCGCCGAGAATGCCGATGCGAAGAGGAGAGGGGTGTGTCATTTTTTTGTCCGCTAATCTGCGCTAATTTTCTTGAATTATTCGCGTGAATTCGCGCAGATTAGCGGATTCACTTTAATGCAGAAAAAATCGGGTCGGGTGGGACACAGCCCTCGGGCGGACCGTCGCACGTCAGCGTGGTAAACACTTCGGCCTGCACGACCCACTCCCCGCTCGGGGCGGCCCGCTGCCATTTGGCCGCGTACACGCCCGAGGCGCGGACCAACTCTCCGGCGGCGGTGTAGGTCCCCATCCAATTTCCAAGCTCTTCGGCTAATCCCCATTGCTCGTTGACTTGAATCTCGCGCGGCGTGCGGCGATAGACGACCGTTGCATCTTTTGCGAATGTCTCGGCCCAGCGCACGCGCTCCTCTTCGACGCCGTGAAATTGCGCACTGCGGCCAGTGACGAGATGATAGTTGGGAGCCAGAATTTTTTCGATTGCGTCGGCGTCGTGGTCGGCGATGGCCTGATTAAATTTTTCGCGCGCGGCGCGGATCGAGTCGGCGGAGGGAAGTGTGTTTGTCATGGCGCTGATTATATCCGCGGGCTGGCTGGTATACTCAATTTGACAGGAATTATCCGAATAAGGAGTAGCTGGTCATGTCGAAACTCACGCTGAGCACACGCTTCACTTTAATTTTGAGCGGCGTATTTCTCGTTGGCATCCTCGTTGGTGGCACGACCTATTGGCGCGCATTGCAGGGCAAGGCGCAGGAACAGATTGCCGCGCAAGGGACATTATTGCTGAATACGATGAGCGCGGTACGCGGATATACGTCTACGCATGTGAAGCCACTGCTCGCAGAATCGCTGGCGCAGAGTGAACACTTTATCCCCGAGACGGTGCCTGCGTTTTCGGCGCGCACTGTTTTTGAAAATTTCCGCACTCAGGCAGGATTCGAATCTTATCTTTACAAAGAAGCAACACTCAGCCCGACGAACCCGCTTGATCAGGCGGACGATTTTGAAAGCGCCCTGTTACAAAAAATGATCACGGATTCGAGCGGCGAAGAAAGCGGATATCGCGGGAGCGGCGACGCGCGTTTATTTTATATCGCGCGTCCGTTGAAGGTGGGCGCGGAAAGTTGCCTGGAGTGTCACACCACGCCCGAGAATGCGCCGGCGAGTCTGCTGGCAACCTACGGCGACAAGGGCGGCTTCGGCTGGGAGCTGGGGCAGACGATTGCCGTGCAAATTATTTACGTCCCGCCGCAAAAAGTTTTCGACGCGGCCTGGCAGACTTTTCTACTGGTGATGAGTGTCTTCATCATCATCTTCGCGCTGACGATTCTGCTGATCAACGCCCTGCTTCGTCATTACGTCATTCAGCCGGTGAAGGTGCTCGGCGGGCTGGCGCAGAAGATCAGCGCGGACGAAAATTTCTCCTCCGACCTGGAGGGGTCCGCGCTACATTCGGTCACCGCGCGCGTGGATGAACTCGGCAACCTGGCGCAGGTCTTCAAGAAAATGGCCGCCGATGTTTTCGCGCGCACCGGAAAATTGAAGGAACAAGTCCAGCAGTTGATCATCAAGATAGACGAAATCCGCCGCAAGGAGCAGGTGACAGCGGTGGTGGAATCTGAATTCTTCAATGACCTGCAAAAGCGCGCCACCGAGTTGAGGAAGCGCGACGGAGGGAGCGAGGATGTCCCGCCGCCGGATGAAGAGATAAAGTAAAACAAACAAAAACAGGCCGCATCCTCACAGACGCGGCCTGTTCTCTATTCACTATTCACTATTCTCTGTTCTCTTGCTCAATCCAACTTCCCCGTCACCATCGCCAGTTTGACCTCACCGATGGCCTGCGTGATGTGAATATCGCGCGGACAGGCATTCGTGCAGTTGAAAGCAGTGTGACAGCGCGCCACGCCGTCCGTTTCGCTGAGCACTTGCAGGCGCTCCGACGCGCCCTCGTCGCGGCTATCAAAAATAAAGCGGTGCGCGGCGATAATCGCGGCGGGGCCATAATATTCGTCACTGGCCCAGAAAGACGGACACGAAGTTGTGCAAGCCGCGCACATAATGCATTTTGTCGATTCATCGAAGCGCGCGCGCTGCTCGGGACTTTGCAAACGCTCCTTGCCGTCGGCGGGGAGGGGCGAGTCGTTAATCATGTAGGGGAGCATCTTCTTGTAGTTGTCGAAGAAGGGGTCCATGTCCACGATTAAATCTTTGGCAACTTTCAAACCCAACAGCGGCTCAATGGTGATGTTTGCGCCCACGTCGCGAATCAATGTTTTGCAGGCGAGATGATTGCGTCCGTTAATGCGCATCGCGTCCGAGCCGCACACGCCGTGCGCGCACGAACGACGGAACGCGAGCGAGCCGTCTGTGTGGCCCTTGATTAATTCGAGCACGTCCAGCACGCGGTCGTTCTCATCCGCCTCCACTTTATACGTTTCGTAATGGCCGCGCTTATCCTGCTCGGGGTTGTAGCGAAAAATTTTTACGGTGACTTCCATAGTCTCTAGTCTCCTAAATCAAAATCTTTAAACACGAAGGACACAAAGTTCACGAAGGGGGCTGTTAAAAACTTTGTGTACTTCGTGTCCTTTGTGTTTAATAGATTCTCGGTTTCGGCTGGTGCTTCGTGATCACCACCGGCTTGTAACTGATTTCCAATTTGCCGTTCTTCTTCGTGATCAACGTGTGCTTCAACCAATTCGCGTCGTCGCGGTCGGGGAAATCTTCGCGCGAATGTCCGCCGCGCGATTCTTTTCTGTTCAACGCGCTGGCCGCCACCACTTCGGCTATGTCCAAAAGATTGCCGAGTTCCCACGCGTTCAACAACTCGGTGTTGAAAATTTTTCCGGTGTCGCCCACTTTTACATCCTTGAATCGCTTCTGCAATTCGCGCACTTTTTCCAAAGCGGATTGCATATCTTTTTCATTTCGATAAATGCCGACGTCCGCAAACATGACGTTCTTCATCTCATTGGACAAATCGTACACGTTGGCATTTCCCGCGCCACCACGCAACGCATCAAACTCGGACCGTGAAGCGGATTCAGCGTCCTCGGGCATCTTCGCAAATTCAGCGGACGCGGCGTACTCCGCCGCTTTGAGTCCCGCATGTTTGCCGAAGACGACAATGTCGAGCAGTGAATTCGTCCCGAGTCGATTCGCGCCATGCACAGACACACAGGCGCACTCGCCCGCGGCGAACAAACCGGGCACGATCGTGCCTTTATCGTCCACGACCACTTCGCCAAATTTATTGGTGGGGATTCCGCCCATCGCGTAATGCGCTGTCGGTTGGACGGGCATGAGTTGGGTGACAGGATCCACTCCCAGATAGACACGGCAGAAATCCACAATGTCGGGAATCTTCTGTAGGACCACTTCACCCGTTATCCGCAGGGGCGAGCCGTCGGGGTTGGTGCGTCCGTCCTCGGCGGCAATCTTGTTGACCGTCTCGGGGCGAATATCCAGATAGACATAATTTTTTCCATCTACACCGCGGCCTTCTTTAATTTCGGTGTAAATCGCGCGCGAAACGACATCGCGTGAAGCCAGGTCTTTTACAGTCGGCGCATACTTGGGCATGAAGCGCTCGCCCTTGCCGTTGATGAGGACAGCGCCCTCGCCGCGCGCGCCCTCGGTGATGAGGATGCCGAGTTTGTAAATGCCGGTGGGATGGAATTGAAAAAACTCCATGTCTTCGAGCGGAATGCCTTTGCGCAAAAGAATCGCCGGGCCGTCGCCGGTGTAGGCGTACGCATTGGAGGTGACTTCAAACACGCGGCCATATCCGCCCGTGGCAAAGATAACCGACTTGGCGTGAAAGGTGTGCAGTTCGCCCGTCGAAAGTTCAACAGCGACGACGCCCGCCGCCTTGCCATCGGTCATGATGAAATCGAGCACTTGAAATTCGTCGAAGAAATTAACTTTGTTTTTGATGCACTGCTGATAAAGCGTTTGCAGAATCATGTGCCCAGTGCGGTCCGCGGCATGCGCCGCGCGGCGGACAGGTTTGCCCGTTTCATTATTGGTGTGCCCGCCGAACGGACGCTGTGAGATGCGTCCCTCGGGTGTGCGGTCGAATGGAAGGCCCATGTGTTCGAGTTCGAGCACGGCGTCAATCGCTTCATTGGTCATGAACTCGATGGCGTCCTGATCGCCTAAATAATCAGATCCTTTGACAGTGTCGTACATGTGCCATTCGGGTTTGTCTTCTTCGTAATTTCCGAGCGCCGCAGAGATGCCGCCCTGCGCCGCGCCAGTATGCGAGCGCGTGGGATACATCTTGCTTATGATCGCAGTCTTCGCCGTCTTGGAGGCGTACAGCCCTGCCATGAGTCCCGCGCCACCGCCGCCGACGACGATTACTTCAAATTGATGAATGTTTGCCATGAAAACTCCTGAATGCTTTTTTACCACGAAGGACACGAAGGACACAAAGGTTTAAGTTGAGGGGTTTAGAGTCTTTGATACCTTGTGGGGTAATTAAGATTTAGACAACAATTCGTTTAATGCCATCTCTCAGATGAGGCACGTTGAAGTTGATAAGAAAACCAAGGCGGACTTTACTCAAGCGCAAATACGTTATCAGTTGTGCTTCAAATACCGGGTTCATTTTTTCAACAGATTTAAGTTCCGCAATCACACATTTTTCTACCAGCAAATCAATTCGCAAAGCGGATTCGAGCACAGTTCCCTCGAACATGATTGGGAGTTGTACTTCTGTCTCGGCGAGCGTTCCACCTGTTACAAGGACATGCTTCATCGCAATTTGATATACTGATTCCAGCAAACCAGGTCCCAATACAGTATGAACTTTATAAGCCGCATCGAGAACCAACTTTCCGATTCTCTCGGTTTCTACAGGAACGGGTGCGTAAAACTTTTTCGGTGAGTTCGGCATGAATTCTTTACCTTCCAACTTGCTCATCCTCAAACAATCTCCAAACTAAATCATCTTGCTACACCAACTACCAACCTTTGTGCTCTTCGTGTACTTTGTGTTAAAAGGTTTTATCTATTCCAAATTACATACATCGCGATCAAACTCGCCACGACTGCGTACGAAATAATAAAATTGCGCGACCAACGGCGCACTCTTGGGGCACTGAAATAGTCATCCAGAATCTCCAACACACCGTGGACTCCGTGCCCGCACACGACCAGCACAAAAGCGCTGACCATCAGCTTGGCGAGAATCGTCGCGCCGATATATGCGCCGATGACGTTACCGGCTTTGTTCGGAAAGAAGGCCCAGTAAAAAATGTCCGCCAGGTTGGCGCCGGTTTTTGCGCTCATCATCAGTCCGCCAATCAGACCAGCGATGATCAGTCCATACATGGCAACCACCGTGAAGCGCGTGAAGACCCACATCGTCGTCTCAAAATTGAATCCGCGCTTTGAAAGCGGAAGAGTCCTTCCAGCCATGTTAACCTCCCGCCGCGCTGCGCAACACGACAAAAATCGCAAAGCCGCAAATCAAAATATATACGGCCCATTCAATGTTGATGGCAACGCGGTAATGTTGAATCAGTTTCGGGAACAAATCTAAAATGGTGATGCGCAGTCCGTTAATGGCGTGGAAGATGCCCAAGACGACGATCACAATTTGCACCAACGCGTTGCTGAAAAGCGCATGTGCAAACTCCACGCCCGCCAGTGTCAGAATATATAAAGTGAAAAAAATAAACAACGCGCTCCCGCCAATGCGGTGCAGGATAAAGGTCAGGTACGGGCCCTGACCTTTGTAGCGCAGACCTGTCAGCAGGTCCACATTTCTATTTAAGCCCATCGCAATCTCCTTGGGGATATTTGTGCGAGCCTATTTTACCGCGTGGCGCGCCGAATGGCTATTGCAAGTGTGTGTCGGGTAAAATTATCAGACAAACCCCGTCAGAATTGGAGCACACATGAAAACAGCAAGTGGACTGGAATACATCGAAGTGGAAGCGGGAACCGGCGCGCAGGCCGCGGCAGGCAAAACTGTCAGCGTGCATTACACCGGCAAATTGCAGGATGGAAAAGTGTTCGACAGCTCGATTCCGCGCAAGGAACCGATTCAATTCCCGCTCGGAACGGGTCGGGTCATAAAAGGCTGGGACGAAGGGATAGCGCTGATGAAGGTCGGCGGCAAGGCGCAACTGATCATTCCGCCCGATTTAGCCTACGGCGCGCAAGGACGTCCGCCCGTGATTCCGCAGAACGCCACTTTGATCTTTGATGTGGAGTTGGTGTCGGTGGAGTAGGGGCGACCCTTCATGGCTGGCAAGATGTTTTTTGCCAGCCCACTTTATTTGATAACATGATCGCATCGGAGGCTGAATGATGGGTAGTTTTATTCGGCGGCTCGCCCTGTTTTATATTGTGCTGTTCGTGCTTTCGGCATGTGGTGCACAAGCGCCTGCGATCCAAGCGACCCATCCTAGCCTTCTGCCAGTGTCGCCAAGTCCGAGTCTTACGCCAAGTCCAACAGCAACACCTCAGCCCGCGCCGCTTGGCGTGGAAGAATACCTCGAGTCGCAACCGCAACACTTCAGCGCTACTGCCTATGGAGGCAAATCTTTCTGCGCATACGATCTACTTGAAACGGAAATTGATGCGACGCAAGGCAAAGCCTATCTCTACTTATGGGTGCGTTGCGAAGAGTTTTACATAACGGCAGGGCGGATCAAATCGGGAACAGCAAGCTCCCTGCCAACTGCGTTGGTGTTGCAACAAATAGGCAACGGTTACGAAATTGTGGATTATCAGCCACACACTGAAGGATATAACGCCGAGATTTACCACGCAATCTTTCCCGAATCGTTATGGGATGAAATCTCGTCCGCATCTGAATCCACGTTTGAATCGCGGAGGTTGCGATTCAAACGTTTGGAAAAAACTTTACAGGATCGTGCGAAAGCCTATTATCTGATGAATTCAGGGATCATCGAATGGGATGTGCCAACGGCGTTGCCATGATTGGAGCCGATACATTCCAACAAACAAAAACGGTCGGGACTTATCATCCCGACCGTTTTTGTTTACCTGGTCACCTTCTTCTTCGGCGCGGACTTTTTCTTTACCGCCTTCGCCGGTTTCTTCTTGGGCGCAGGTTTCTTGGCCGCTGGCTTCTTCCCAACCTTCAACTTTGAACCTTCAACCCTCTTATCCATCCACTTCACAATCGCCTCGCCAAACTCAGAACATTTCACTTCGGTCGCGCCATCCATCGAACGCGCAAAGTCATACGTGACCGTCTTCGCCGCAATGGCGCCTTCCATACCTTTGACAATTAAATCTGCGGCCTCCGTCCAGCCCATGTAGCGCAACATCATCTCGCCCGAGAGAATCACCGAGCCGGGGTTCACCTTATCCAGGTCCGCGTACTTGGGCGCGGTGCCGTGCGTGGCTTCGAAGATGGCGTGACCCGTCACATAGTTAATGTTCGCGCCCGGCGCAATGCCAATCCCGCCCACTTGCGCGGCGAGGGCATCCGAAAGATAGTCGCCGTTCAGGTTCATCGTGGCAATCACGTCGTAGTCTTTCGGACGGATTAGCACGAATTGCAGAGTCACATCCGCGATGGAATCTTTCAACAATAATTTTGTCTGCCACTTGCCGCCGCCGTGCGTGGACCATAACTGCATGGCCTGCTCCACCTCGGCCTGAATCTCAGCCTGTTGCGCCGGCGACATCATGTCAAAGCCCGGGTCAATCATCTTGGCGTTCTGCGCCGCGCTCAGCGCGGGATTCTTTTCGCGGTTGCCTAAAATCCACGTCTCGCGCTCGGTCACCACGTCAGCGCGGAACTCGCGTTTGGCCAGCGCATAACCCCAATCTTTAAATGCGCCCTCGGTGAACTTCATGATGTTTCCCTTGTGTACAAAATTGATACTGCGTCGTTTATTTAACAAGGCATACTCAATTGCCGCGCGCACCAAACGCTCTGTGCCTTCCACTGAAACGGGTTTCAAACCGATGCCCGAAGAATCTGGGAAGCGCATCTTGGCATATTCCTTCGGGAAGGCCGCCTTAAATAAATTCTTGAAATTCTTATTATCTTCAGTGCCATTCGCAAATTCAATGCCCGCGTAAATGTCCTCGGTGTTCTCGCGAAAGATGACCATGTCGACCAATTCAGGATGCTTCACTGGCGAGGGCACACCGTTGTAATAACGCACGGGGCGCAGG
Source organism: Anaerolineaceae bacterium (assembly GCA_009885445.1). Lineage (GTDB taxonomy): Bacteria > Chloroflexota > Anaerolineae > Anaerolineales > Villigracilaceae > Denitrolinea. The sequence continues at coordinate 14,848 of VFKQ01000241.1, forward strand.
CACACATACAAGTCTAACACTTTGCGCAACTGCACATTCAACGAACGAATCCCGCCGCCAATCGGCGTAGTCAACGGCCCCTTGATGCCCACCATGAATTCCCTGAATGCGTCGGTGGTCTCCTCGGGCAACCAGGTCTGCGACATCTTAAAAGATTTTTCGCCCGCATACACTTCCATCCAGTGAATCTTGCGTGCGCCGCCATACGCCTTTTGCACCGCCGCATCGAACACGCGTTGCGATGCGCGCCAAATATCGCGCCCCGTCCCGTCGCCCTCCACATACGGGATGATCGGATTATTCGGCACATTCAACTTTCCATTTTCAATTGAAATTTTCGTCCCGCCCGCGGGGACTTTAATATGTTGATACATTTTTTGCTCCTGATGAAATTTTTCAAGCGGATTATAACATCCGCGCTGAATCAGCCTCCTCGGGGGGGGAACCCGCCTCAAGTCCGCGCCCGAAGCGGGTTTCGTGAGTAATCGTGTGCCGAGGACGGCGCAGGAAGCAAAATCCAGCTACAACTTTTGAGTGCTCCCGTCATTACAATTCTTACTTAGCGGAATTTCACCTGGATTGCAAACTGCACCCGATTTTGCCCAGCTGAAAGTAAAAGTCCTTACCCATTTATCAAGAGCAAGGATGCGTAACGCCAATATCTCGTCCGTGTTATTCTAGATAGAAACGACAAATTCCAAATTCAATTGATTAACAAAGGAGAATGACATGGACTTTTCAGTATTGGCCGACTGGTTCACCATCGCGTTCCTGTTATGGTTTGGCTTGAAAAAATTCATACCCGCCCTAGACAAAGGCATGCTCTCAACCGTTGGGGCCGTGATAGCGCTCGTTGCCGCTATTTTTACCTACCTGAGTTCTTAACTGTATTAAACGGTTGCAGAAACAAAAGGCCGGCATCTGTCATTAGATGGCGGCCTTTTGTATTACGAATGTGAGTTCCACATACCCCCGAAATTTGCGGCGGGCTTTATCATCTTTTCTCTACGACTGGTTCAGAGGGCGGCCTCTCCAAAAACTCTGCAGAGCTAAGTATGAATTGATCGAACCCCACGCCTTCCATCCCTGCCTGTATGTGCACTGTGACTTCACCGTCAGTTTGGAAATAGACAAGTGACCCGGACACATGGGAGCCCGTCAGGTTGCATCCGACCCATATCCAGCCTTCCTGGGCGGGTCCTTGAGCCGTTAAATAACTATCCGTGCCGGGCTTGAAAACTTCATCGTTCGCCTTGTCGACGGCGTTCGAGAATTGTACCCAGAACATGTTTGCCTGCGATTTGCCCCTGGGTGTGCCCACCTTCATATGGATCCAACAGCGATAGGGCTTGCCTGCTTGAACAGAAACAGTGAAGGTCACATGTGGGTCGTTTTCTGGAGGCGCATCCAACTCGTCTCCGTTGTTCGGAAGGCCAATCAACTTGCCGCCCGGTGAGACGGCGTCATCAATAAAGTCGAGTTCGAACAGGGCGCTTTGTGACAGATCCGATGCATAGACGACGATCTCAGCGGCGGGTTGCAGGGATGCAGCGGTCGGCACAGTATTTGTTGAAGTGCCATCGGGAAGTTCCAGCGGCGCGGTTTTACCGTACACGTCCTTGCTGACCTGGTAAGCATGTTTTTCCATTTCAAGAGCTTTGGCGCGGGCTTCATCCATTTGCGCCGGGTTCAGTTGATTGTATTCAACCAGGTCGAGTGTTTCCTGGGTTTGATCCTCCCCGCGCCAGTCAACGCGGATGTTGCCCACGCCGGGCGCAAAGGATTTTAGTTGATAAGCGCCGGCTTCCGACGCGCTCGTCTCTGCAATGACAAGAACATTTTCATAACATGCAAAGGGCACACAAACCTGTTGCCCCACCTGATCTACTTTGCCGCGATCCGTCCAGCCGACAGCGGGTCCCCAACCTTGAGAGTAATCAGGCGTGCCTGTTTGCGGATTGGCAGGCATGGCGATCCCGGCGCGCGCATCCTGGATGCCATGAATCCATGTCGGCGCGACGGTGAACTCTCCGCCTTCATATTCTTCCGGGTATTCGCCCATGCGCCAAACAACACCATCCGTGTCTTGCGCGAAGAAAGCCAGTTCTGCTTCGACCAGTACACCATCACTGTAATCAAGATCCCAGGTGACGGCTGAGCGAACGCCATCGATTACCTTGGTCAAGTCTGTGACGGTGATGATGACACGATGAGGAACGCTTACGCCTGCCTCGATTGTTACTCCATCAAACACCAATTGTGTCCCTGGTTTGAGGGGCATCCATTGATTGGTCACATTGGCCGAATCTTCAAAATTACCTGCGTCGAATACTTCGTAGTCCTTGCCGGCGGTGCCCTTATTGCCGCATGCGACAAGTAAACTGATCACAAGTAGTGAAACGATGGTCTGAATAACGTGAAAACGCCGCATAGTTATCTCCTTTACTTTGAAACGAAAATGAATGTTCCGCAGGTTCAATTGGGGCAATCCATGCCTTCCATAAACAGCTTGCGGGACATTTTCAAATGTCTAACGAAATAGCTTACGTAGTCTGAAGAGTGTTGCTACGGGCTTTGCCAAAACGCAAATACAGGGTAGGGACAACAAGCAGGTTAAGCAAGGTCGAAGTGAGCAGACCGCCCAGGATGACGATCGCCATCGGGTACTCGATCTCCTGACCGGGTATCGCACCGGCAATCACTAACGGCAAGAGCGCCAAACCGGTTGTGAGTGCGGTCATCATGATCGGCGCAATGCGTTCGCGCGCGCCGCGCTTAACCAACTCAGGACCGAAAGTTTCACCTTCCACTTCCTCCAGATGTTGGAAGTGGCTGATCATCATGATGCCGTTGCGTGTGGCAATCCCAAGAATTGTGAGCAAGCCGACCAACGAACCAAGTGAGAGAATGCCGCTGGTAAAAAATGCCGCCAGCAAGCCGCCCACTAACGCCCAGGGCAGGGTTAAGAACGTCAGTGTTGCGAGGCGAAAGTTTTCGAAGGATGTAACCAGCAGGAAGAAAATCGCAATCACTGCAATAACCCCAGCCAGTAATAACTGTTGCTCGGCGGCTTCGCGCTCGGCATATTCTCCAAACAGTTCAGCATGGTAGCCAAGCGGGAACTTGACTTGCGCGAGGGCATCTTCAACGTCATCGGCTACTGAGCCGAGGTCGCGTCCGCTTACGTTGGCTGAAACGTCAATTTTTCGTGATTGACCTTCACGTTCGATAACATTCGGAGCCGCCACGATGCTTACGCTGGCTACATCCGTCAGGCGTACCTGACCACCATCCGGGGTGTCAATCAATAGATTCTCGATATCGTTCAGGCTGTCGCGCGAGGCTGGCGCGCTCCATACGTTTA
>VFKQ01000165.1 GCA_009885445.1 Anaerolineaceae bacterium
GCGCGTCACCAGGCTTGCGCCGGTAACGCGTTGCATATAGGCCCCCATCTGGCGGAATAGACTGCGATATACCTGCGCCGCTTCATCCAAGGTCGGGAAGAATTGCTGGTGTAGCAGGCTCTTTCCGAAAAACTGAATCTTCCAGCCTTGATGATAGGTGAAATTATTAATTTCAAAACCCAGCGAGTCCACCAGGCGGTCACCGGCCAACTGCTCAAAACGCTCCAGGGCGGCTTGCGCAAGCGAAAGGAAAATCACGCGCAGGGCATATTCGTTCAACGATTCAGGCAGGTCACGAAAGGAGCGCCGCGTCACGCGAATCAGCTGGTCGCCAGACGGAGCAAAGTTGAACAGGCCGCGCGGGTCTGAAAACACGCCCTTATCAGTGAAGGTCAACGCGTCTTGCACGGTCATGTCACTCCCGGGCAAAATCATCACACCCCAAAACGAGTTGGCCTGCGCCGTAAGCAAACTGATGGCCGTATCACCCATCACTTCGGCCAGGTACGCTTTCATACGCTCGGGGCGCAGGGTCACTTCCTCCTCCGTTTCGGCGCCGCCTTCCAACACCAGCAGGCAGGCGCGCAACCCATCACCGCTGAGCGGCAGGAGGCTGGCGGAGCCATTCTGACGGGCAAACACAGCGCCCCATTCATCCGCGTGGATTTTATAGGCGATGGTTTCGTCCATCAGAAATAAAGCAAATGGACTACCCAGGTTGAACAACAAAATGGCGCGCGACTCGTTTGGATACATCACTTCTATTAACCCCGTAAACAAATCCTGCCGCTTCAATTGAATCAAAGCGCTGAGTGTGCCAGATGAAACCAACTGGCGGCTATTTGGCAATGGCGGAAATAGATTACGCATATGAGCGATTGTAGCCTGTTTTATACACACAGGCCATTACAGGCCTGTTAACCCAAAGCATGTTGAATTGTTTCAAAAATAATTTGCGGCGCAATGCCAAACGAATAAGGCATGTGTACACGCTCGTACATTCCGTGCGCATCGCGGCCAAACGGGCCGATGTTTATCACCGCGCAACCCAGTTGGCGCACGGCTTCAAGATGTCCGCTGGTCAACGCTGAAAATGGCGCACCGTGCGAGTCTGTCAAATCCATCAGCGGCAAATTGCGCGCAATGTCACGCACGTCCACGCCGGCGTCTATGCCCGCATAACTCAAATCAGAAATATATGGGTAGAAACCGCGCAACTGAATCGGGGCGGGAATATGTGGCAACACTTTTGCGAGCGCACCCGTCAGCGCGTTCGACTGCGGCGCCATCGAAGGATAATACGGCGGCCCAAAAAATAAAATGATTGCCGGGCCACTGAGACCACTTAGACTCGCGACCTCTGCGACCAAACGTTGCGAAAACTCGCGGCCATCTTTCACCGTCATAGAAATTTCGCGCGCGCGATTCTCCAGCCAGGATTCAAAACTGACGCCGGACGCTGGCGCGGATTCGTCCCAGCCCGAGCGGACTCGCGCCACGAGTTGCGCATACTCCACCACCGCCGCGCTCCACATCGGCGGACGGGGGGCCTGGCCTCCGAGGGAGCTGAACCCGCTATGGGCCGCGTCCCGCCGCGCGCCGACGCGTTGTAGCGCTGATTCAGCGGCAGTCCTCATTAAGGTCATCGCCTGCGTCGGGGTGCGGGTTAACGTCAGCCAATTGACATAGACGAGTGCCTCGCCCGCCGTCTCCACGTTGTAAGATGTTTTGAGGTCGCGCATGTGCAGGGCCACCGGCGGCACGGCGACTTCGCGCACAAGTTGGCCGCCGACTTCGCCATGCCAATCGTCCATCCACTCGGGCGCGAGGCTGATTTCGCTGACGAGTTCCGCCGCGATGTGCGCGGCATCTACGCCGCGAAAAATTTCGCCCACATGCGTGCGCACACCGAGGATGTAAAAAGACGGAAGCAATTTGCCGACCGTGCCCGAGTAGACGTAACGCGCGGACTCGTCGGCGTCGCGCGGGGCGGTGTAATCGGCGTTGATGACGCCGAGGTAGTTTAATTTTTTTTCTGCGCGCAGTTGAATTAATTTTTCGAGCGCCGAGAGGATGCCCACCGATTCGGTCTCTTCATCGGGGCAGGCCAGTAAAAGTAAATTGCCGCGCAAAGAATCTATGAGCCGCGTGCCGTCTTTTTGCGGGCGAGCAAATTCGCGCAAGACGGACATGATGCTGGCCAGACCGGATTTCATATCCACAGAGCCGCGGCCAAACATCCATTGGCCGCTTTGCAACGCGGCGAAGGCGGACTGTTCTAATTCGGTTAATTCGTCGTTGCGATTCTTTTCGGCGAGCACATTAGCGAGGACGCGCGCCAATTCGTCTGGCGCGAAGGCCAGACGCGCGGGGTCCGCCACGCGCGCAGATTTGCCGAGCGCAATGAAATCGTCCACGCCCACGGTGTCGAAATGTCCCATCAAAATAATGGTCGCCCCCGAGTTTTGTGGATGGCGACTCTCAAGCAAGCAGGCGACATTATTGCGCCCGTCAGTGGCGGACCAAAATATCGGGCTTAATTCTGGCGCGTTAGTTGAATCTAAAAACGGCGCGAGCAGAAGTTCGGCGATTTTATCGGCGCAACGATTCTCGTCGTCCACGCTCGGGCTGACGGATGGAATGGCGAGCAGGGATGTGGTGATGTGTTTTGTTTCGTGGTGGAAGTTGGAGGGCATGAGGGCGAGTATAACATTTGGAATAATTTCCCCGATACAAGTGGATTAGCGAAATTCGCGGCTGGTTCTTAGAGAGTGTTTCTTAAGTTCGAATCTGCCCAAGAAAAGAGCATTAACCACAGCCCACAGGGTTATAAAGAACACGGA
>VFKQ01000049.1 GCA_009885445.1 Anaerolineaceae bacterium
CACCGAGATCGAAGCCGCGCTGGCCGAGATCGCCGCGGCACCGCCGCAGTAACGCGTAAAACTTAAAACGAAACGGACGCTGTCGCGAGACAGCGTCCGTTTTTTGGTTTTGTCTCTATTGTGTGGTTAAATTGCCTCACTGAACACTGCTCACTTAAAACTGGACACAGAAATGCTCCTCCACTCCTCCACCCAACTCCTCACCCTCCAAGGCCCCCCGCAACGCGGACGCGACCTCGGGGCACTCGGCCTCATCGAAAACGGCGCGGTCTTAATCCGCGACGAAAAAATTCTCGCCGTCGGCGGCACCGATGAACTGCGCGCCTCCTTTCCCGACGAACCCGCCCTCAGCGCGGACGGATGCGTCATCCTCCCGGGCTTCGTTGATCCGCACACACATCTTCCGTGGGCCGGTGACCGCGCCAACGAATTCGAATTAAAAATGTCCGGCGTGCCCTACCTCGATATTCTCGCAAAAGGCGGCGGCATTCTTTCAACCGTCAAACAAACGCGCGCCGCGAGTCTCAAGTCGCTCATCTCGCAAACCCGCGCCCGCGCCCAACGCGCCTTCCTGCACGGCACCACCACCGCCGAAGCCAAAACCGGTTACGGCCTCAACCTCGCCAGCGAACTGCGCCTCCTGCAAACCCTGCTCGCGCTCAACGACGAAGGCCCGCTCGAACTCGCCATCACCTTCCTCGGCGCGCACGCCATCGCTCCCGAATTTAAAAATGATCCGCAGGGCTACGTCGACGAAATCACAAACACAATGTTGCCTCTGCTCAAAGATTGGTGGGAGACTCACGCCCCGCATTTGACTCTGCCCTTCGTGGACGTTTTCTGCGAAACGAAAGCGTTCAGCCTCGACCAGTCGCGTCAGGTCCTCGCTCGGGCCGGGTCGCTGGGATTCCCGTTAAAAATTCACGCTGACGAATTCGACAACCTCGGCGGTGCAACTCTCGCCGTCGAATTGGGCGCCGCCTCCGCCGATCACCTCGTGCGCACCTCCGACGCAGACATCGCCGCCCTCGCCAAATCGGACACGGTCGCTGTGTCCCTGCCATGCACGCCCTTCGGCCTCGCCGAAAAAGATTACACCCCCGCGCAAAAAATTATCGCCGCTGGAGGATTGCTCGCCCTCGCCAGCGACTGCAACCCGGGAACCACCTGGAACGAGTCGATGCAGTTTGTCATCGCCCTCGCCTGCCGCGCCATGAAGCTGACTCCCGCGCAAGCCATCGCCGCTTCGACGATTAACGCCGCGCACGCTATCCGCCGCGCCGACACAATCGGCTCCATCGAAGTCGGCAAACAAGCCGACTTGCTGATTCTGTCCGTGCCCGATTACCGTCACCTCGGTTATCGTTACGGGACGAACCTCGTCCGTCAAGTAGTGAAGCGCGGCAAGGTCTACTCGGTGGATGCAAATTATTATCGAATGGCTTAATTTTTTTCACCGCGAAGAGGCGAAGGGTGCGAAGAAAATTTAATAAGAAGGGAAGAAAAGATGATTGATATTGAGGATGTAGCACGGGATGTTGTTGATGCGGCAATTAAGGTTCACATGGCTTTGGGGCCAGGATTGCTGGAGTCTGCATATCGTGAATGCCATGCGTTTGAACTTCGAAAACGTGGACGAACAGTTCTGACAGAAGTGAAGTTGCCCATCACCTATGATGGCAACACGGTGGACGCGGGCTATCGGTTGGATGAACTTGTTGATGATCTTGTCATTGTTGAAAACAAGGCGGTCGAATCCCTGCTCCCTGTTCATCAGGCGCAATTAATGACATACTTGAAATTAAGCGAACGGAAAATCGGTTTCCTACTGAATTGGAACGTCAAACGTATGAAAGACGGCATCCGCCGCGTGGTCTATAACCTCACCACGCCATCGCCTTACCCATCAGGGAAATTCCCGCCTCCCCCTTCCCGAAATTAATTCCCTTTCGCGCCCTTCTTTTCTTCGCGGTGAAGAAAGATCAGAACCGAGCGTTCCCTAGGCCAACGATAACCCACACCGCTAGAATTCCTTCGCGAAATTAATTTTCCTTCGCGTTCTTCCTTTCTTCGCGGTGAAAGAATCTCACTTATTAAAGAGGCCCATGACAATTGACTTTTCATACTTCACCACCTGGATGTGGGTCATCATTGTGCTGGTAGTTGCGATTGGCGCTCTGCGTTTTTTCGGTCACCTCATCGCGGGTTTCTTGCGCTTTGTGTTAAATTTCTTCAGGTATTTTATTATTCTTGCGCTTTTGCTGATTGTGCTGTATTTTGTTTTAGGTGCGTTCGCTTCGCCCTGAAACCCAGAGCGGGTAAACTTGGTGGGTTAATCCCGGATATGTTTTTGATAAAATGACATGCGCGATATAAAAAAATTTGGAGCATAAATGAAAATTGCAATTATCGGAGCAGGCTTTGGCGGCATGGCCGCCGCATATGACCTGCGCAAGGCGGGGCACGACGTTGTTATATTTGAATCTGCTGACTTCGTCGGCGGGCTGGCCAGTGGATTCAAAGAGCCGCACTGGGACTGGGCCGTCGAGAAGTTCTATCACCACTGGTTTCAAAGCGACGCTTCGATGCTGGGACTGATCGCAGAGCTGGGATTAACGGACAAAGTCATCTTTCCACGCCCTTTGACGGTGATGTACCACGACGGAAAGTTTTTCCCCTTCGACTCGATTCTCAACGCCCTGCGCTTCCCCGGCTTGGGCTTCGGCCTCGACAAAATCCGCTTCGGCTTCGTCGGCCTGTTTCTGCGCCTGACGAATAATTGGCGCGCGCTCGAAAAAGTCACCGCCGACTCATGGATGTTGAAGTGGGCTGGCAAAAACGTCTACGACAAAATGTGGCGGCCCTTGCTGGTCGGCAAGTTTGGTCCGTTTTACAAAGATGTGAACATGGCCTGGATGTGGGCGCGCATCAAGGCACGCTCCACGCGACTGGGCACCTTCGAAGGCGGCTTTCAAAATTTCGCCAATCTGTTCGCGCAGAAGTTGCGCGCGTTGGGTGTGGAGATTCGCCTCGGGGCGCAGGTCAAGTTTATTAAACGGGACCCGGCCAAAGGTCTCGTTCTTGACGCGGGCGGTGTGCAGTCGTTTGACCGCGTGCTGGTGACCACGTCGCCGAATCTGATGGCCAAGATGTGCCCCGATTTGCCTGATGATTATCTGCGCGGATTGCTGAGTCTAAAATCGATGGGCGCGGTGGTGATGGTGCTTTCGTTGAAACAAAAATTGTCGAACGAGGGCTATTACTGGTTCAACCTTCCGAAAGAGGCAGGCTTTCCGTTTTTGGCGCTGGTGGAGCATACCAACTTTGTGCCCGCCGAAAAATATGGCGGCGACAATATTATTTATGCGGGTGATTACCTTGAACAAGGCCATCAATACTTTTCGCTGAGCGACGAGCAATTGCTCGATAAGTTTTTGCCCGCCTTCCAAAAAATAACCCCCGCCTTTCAGCGGGATTGGGTGAAGAAGATTTGGGTGAACAAGACGAATTACGCCCAGCCTGTGCCGCTGGTGAATCACTCACAAAATATCCCCGCCATTCAAACGCCGATTGACGGATTGTATTTCGCTTCGATGAGCCAGGTCTACCCGTGGGACCGCGGCACGAACTTTGCCGTGGAAATTGGGCGCCGCGCGGCGCGGATGATGCTCACATAAAAAACACCGGGCTGGTAAACAAATAATTCTCAAACTTTCCAAAGGGCTGGTTGCTCATGAACAGCACGGTGAAGGCATCCATTTGATATTTGCGCTCGAGAAAATATTGGATGGCTTTGCTGTTGATCAGTCCCACTTCGCCGCCGAAGTCTTCGCCTTTTTTGGGGCGAGACTCTCGGCGTGGGCCAGCACGGCGGGGAAATACCTCCGTCAAAAGCCGTAGGTGAGATGGAATAAAAAATGCCCGAGATTAGTATCTCGGACACTTTCGCTTCAGGACTCGCCTCAACCTGGTTGTATTTCGTGGGCATTATCTTCCGGCGAACTGCTCGCCGAGCACGCCCTTCAACAGATCTAAAACCGCGGCGTCATCACCGACATACAGGACAAGTACGCGCCCCGCCTTGAAGAAATGGGGAGTTGCCATCCACATGACCATGCTGGTTCCCACCGACCCGCCGTCGGGTGCCACTTGAGCCGCGTCCGCTTCCATCAACTCAGCGGATTCGTATTCAAAGACCTGCACGTCCGCGCTGTTGACTTTGATAATCTGCCCCGTCACGCTGAAGAAAGCTTGTTCGACCGTGTCGCCAGGCTCGACAGTCGCGCCAGCCGCTCGTAACGCATCAATCAAACTGACGTAATCATCAACAAGCCCGCCATGCGATGTGATGGCTCCAGTATCGGTGACAGGGATGTCGGCGGCTTGCACCCTCGGCGCACATGCCGTAAACAGCATTGCAACCATCAACAGGGATACGAGTGAAAAGATTTTGTGTTTCATTTTGTTTCTCCTTTTTACACATGGATTTGAATTGAGCAATCGCTCCCGTGGCGATGACGACAATGCTCGTGTTTTTGTTTCCGCGTTCTTGTTATACCCCTCCCTGGTAGCGGTGGAACCGTAAAAAAGGAGTGCTACTTGTCAGTCTTTTGGCTGAAAAGCAGACTTCCGAAGTCTCGGGGACTTCGGAAGTCTTTGTTTGGGAATTACATGAAAAACACAGGACTGCTAAACAAATAATTCTCAAACTTTCCAAAGGGCTGGTTGCTCATGAATAGCACGGTGAAGGCATCCATTTGATATTTGCGCTCGAGAAAATATTGGATGGCTTTGCCGTTGACCAACCCCACTTCGCCGCCGAAGTCTTCACCTTTTTCAGCGGCGATGCTTTCAGCATGCGCCAGCACGGCGGGGAAATCGTTGTCGTCTAATACGGCAAAGGGGCCGTTGTACATGCCGGTGTATCCATAGCCCGCAATCGCCCCGTCGCGGCGACAGATGAATCCGTCGCGGTCAGTGACGAGCCAGTGATGAATGTGCGGGCGCGTGTGGCTGATGATTTGTTTGTCGATGCGATTCAAATCGTCCAAATGTAAGTCGAGTCGTAAAGGCTCGAAGGTTAGGTCGCTGGACACGTCCACTTTTTCGGCTTTGCGCGAAAAATATTTGATGGGGAAGCGCGCGTAGACTCCGGCTTTGAGATAGCGAATCGTGGCGCGCTCGTCGAGGGTGGCGATTATTGTCCGGTAGGGCGAACCCGTTTTGGGGAAGGCACGAGCGAGCAGTTCGGCGCCGATTCCGCCCGATTGGGCAGTCGGCAAAACGAAGAACTCAGTCAATTCCTGCAGGCCGTCGTGTTCAATGGTGCGGGCGTAGCCAATCACTTCGCCGTCTGATTCGGCGATCCAGAATTCGGATGAAATTTTTGCGAGAAATTCAAATTTATCTTTTCGTTTTTCCCACAGCGAGCCTAACATTTCGGGGTCGCTGCCGCCGGTGATGGCCATCACGTTCATGCGCGCGCCGTAGTCTGTGATGGTTTTTAGAAAAACCTGAAAGACTGCGAATGAATCTTCAATCGTTGCTTTGCGATAGGTGGCGGTCATTGAGATTGCCTTTCTGAAATTAAACACAAAGGACACCAAGGCCACAAAGGAATTCCCTTCGTGTACTTTGTGTCCCTTCGACAAGCTCTGGGCATCGCCTTTGTGTTGAAAATTTAATTCAGTTCCTGCAACTGCGGCTCAAGTTTGAGTTTATCAAGCATCTCATTCAACTCCGGCCAGGTCAGCGGACGGCCCTTGCCAGCGACGGCGACCAGCGCGGCCTCCATCATGTTCGTGCCGAACGAGCGGCCCTCCAGCACGGGCGTGGTGGTGATGAGATATTTCACGCCAGCTTTTTTGAAGGCTTCCACGTCCGCGGGCGTGGTGGTGTTGGTCACGATGACCTTGCCCTGCAAGTTATCGGGCATGAAGCGATTGATGTAATGGCAATCGCCGGCGATGACGGTGGCCCAGGCATAATATTTTCCCCATTTGGGCGTGCGTTTTTCCTGCTTTTCTCCGGTGGGATAGACCCATGCAAAAGGTAATCTGCCCGCAATTGGCATGAGCAGTGCGGCAAGCGTCTTGACCTGGCTGAGTTTATGAATGGCA
>VFKQ01000384.1 GCA_009885445.1 Anaerolineaceae bacterium
TGCGCTTGTGCATCTGCGGGACAATTTCGTCAATCTCCGCTTCGCTCATTTGCTTCGAAAACCCTTTGGTCTTCCAGTGATGCTTCATGCGTTCCTTGCCGCCAGCGATTTGCAGAAGTTCGTGGTAATACTCCACGCTCCATTCGTCCGTGAAGCCGAACTCCTTGAAGGTCATGTTGAACGACACGCGGTGACCGTCACGCTCGGTGTCGATGATCACGCCGTCCTGGTCGAAGAACACTGCTTTTATTTTAGACATTTTCACTCCAATAAAAAATTAAACACGAAGGACACGAAGTACACAAAGGGGAATGCTTTTGTTGGTTTTCCTTCGTGACGCTTCGACAAGCTCAGTGCAAGCCTTCGTGTCCTTTGTGTTTAAAAAGGTATTTTTACTTCACACCAAAGAACTCGAGCACGGTGTTCACAAACAACTCGTTCTCTTCCGTCGAACCGATCGTCACACGGAACCAGCCGTCGGAACCGTATTTTTTGCTCTCGCCGCGCAGGATGATGCCCTTGGTTTCGGCGTATTCGAGGACCTGTGCGCCGGTCTTGCCGGTTTCGCCGCAATCGAAGAGGATGTAGTTGGCCTTGGAGGGCATGACGTGGAAGCCCGGGATGACGCTCAGCGCTTCGCTGATGTAATTCACGGAGTCGTTGTTGAACTTGACGCGTTCCGCCAATCCCTCGGGGTCTTCAAACGCGGCCAGCGCCGCCCACATGGGAATCGTGCCCACGTTCCACGGCAAAAGCGAACCGGCAATCTGCTTAATCACATCTTCGTGACCAATGGTGTAACCGAAGCGCATACCAGCCAGGCCGTAAGCCTTTGAGAGGGTGCGCGTGATGAGCACATTCTTATATTTCTTGGTCAACTCCACTTGTGACATGCCCAGGCCCGCATATTCAATGTAGGCTTCGTCCACCACGAGCGGAATGCCCAACTTGGCGAACGGCTCAAAGTGTTTCGGGTCCATGAAGTTTCCGCTTGGGTTATTGGGGTTGGGAATGACGATGATCTTGGTCTTGTCGGTGACGGCGTTCATCAGGCCCTCGTGATCATAGTGGAGCAAATGATCTTTATAGATCATCGGCACAGAGACCATCTTCGCGCCGAGCAGGGTTCCGCGCAGACCGTAAATGCCGAAGCAGGGCGTGTGCTGAATGACTTCGTCGCCGGGTTCGAGGAACATGCGAAAAATATTGTCAAACACTTCGCTCGAACCGTTGCCGATCATCACGTTTTGCGGGCCAGCCACTTTGTTGATCTCGGCAATCTTGCCGCGCACCATCAAACCCTGATCGGGGTAACGATTGGTCATCCTGGCATACTTGAACATGGCCTCCAATACCTTCTCGGAAGGCGGAAGCGGATTCTCGTTCGACATCATGCGGTGCAGGGACGGGTCGCGCCAGGCCTTTTCAATGTGCTCCGAAATGTACATCGGGATGCCCTTCACCCACGGGGCGTAGTAGTCTTCGATATTCTTCATTGTGTGAACTCCTAAATTTATTTTGGTGACTCGGTGGTCGAGTAGCCTTGAGCGTTCTTTGCGAAAGGCGTATCGAGACCACAGGTAACTTGTAATTGTTATTTCTTCTTTTTCCAGGTAGTCTCGATACGGCGGATGAACGCCGCCTACTCGACCACCCACTGCTCTCTAATCTCTGTTCTCTCGCCCTTACGCCTTGCCGTTACAACCTAGCTTGTCCATCCAGCCCATCACAGCTTTGCGGGTTGCATCGCGGACGAAGATATCCAATTTACCTGGCTCGTATTCATCGCGGTGCGCGTTGATGTATTCCCATTTGGCGTCAATCAGCGTGTGCTTCAACTCGGTGGAGACGTTGAACTTCGCGCCGCCGGCCTCTAACAGCTTGACGATGTAATCGTCGGGCAAACCCGTTCCGCCGTGGACAACGAGCGGGGTTTTAATCCCGTTGCCGTTGAGCATCTTGTGAATCGTCGCCATGCGCTCAAAGTCAATTTTTGGATTCTTGACTTTGTACACGCCGTGCGCGGTGCCGATGGCGGGGGCGAAAATGTCTACGCCGGTGCGCTCGACGAACTCGACGGCCTGTTGCGGGTTCGCCAGCTGCGCCTCGTCCTCCGCCACTTTGATCTGGTCCTCGACGCCGCCGACGGTGCCCAGCTCGCCCTCAACCGAGATGTTGCCGACGCTGTGGGCATAGTCCACCACGGCTTTGGTCTGACGGATGTTCTCCTCGAACGAGTGCTTGGATGCATCGATCATGATGTTGGTGTAACCCGCATCGGCGCACTTTTTGCAATAATCAATGTCGGTGCAATGGTCGAGGTGCAAACAGACCGGCACCGGCGCAGACTCGGCCAGCGTGCGATAAATGGCGACCATCATGTTCGTGCCCAAAAACTGCGAGGGCTTGACCGAGGTCTGCACGATGACGGGCGCCTTCTTTTCGATGGCCGCGTCGATCACTGCTTCGAATTGAAGCAGGTCGGTCACATTGAACGCGCCGACGGCCCAGCCTTCTTTTGCCGCTCCCATCATGATTTCTTTAGCATTTACGATAGACATTGGGACTCCTTGGGTTTGAAAAATGTTCGGTGGTCGAGTAGAGCGAGTGATTGTCTCGCTCGTATCGAGACCACCATTGTTGACTAATCATTTTCTGTTTGCTATTCACTCGTTGGTTTCGATACGCCCTTCGCAAACTGCGCTCAGGGCTACTCAACCAACGGGTTACTTGCTCTTTTTCCCCGCCTCTTTCAACCAACTCTCCCAGCGATAATCCGTCATCAACTCGCGCAGACGGGCGAACCATAAGTCTGCATAACCCTGGAAGTCCTCTTCGAGTTTCGAGATGCCGCTTTGCGTGGTGCCCCACATGGCCTCGTGCATTTCAGACATGGGCCACATCAACTTCAAGCGCGCAAAATGTTTTTCGGTCACTTCGCCGAAATATTCGTTGAGCAGGATGCGCACCTGGTCGTCGGTCAGGTTGTGATGGTGCGAGAAGTTGCCCAGGTCAAAGAAGATATCGCCCATGCCGGCGTACTCCCAATCCAGCAGGCGCAGTTCGCCGATCTCGCCAGCCACCTCCTCGTCCAGCCAGTTTAAATTGAGCAGGTCATTATGGCAGGGCGTGGGCGTGTAGGGGTCCTTCGCCAGCGCGGACTTTACTTCCTCCACTTTCTGCATGATCCAATCCCAATCCTGCGGAAACTTTGCGTTGTTGCTTTTTGAAACCTTGACCAGATTTTCGACGCGGCGGAAGACATTAAACTCGCCATTCAATACAGGTCCGCGGCGATGAAAGAGACGCAGTTTGCGCGCCACGCGTATCAGGTTGTGCGGCTTGACAATTTCCTCAGGCGGGACGCGCTTGCCCGTGATGAACTTGGTGACGATGTAGCCCTCGGGTTCAATGAAGAACACCACCTCGGGCGCGATGCCGAGTTGGCCCGCGGCGTAATTCGCGGCGTACTCCACGTCACGCTGGATGCCCAACTGCTCGGTGCCTTCGCCCGCCAGCCGAATCACATAGGACTTTCCGTCCGCGTCCACCTTGAAGTTCAAGTTGGTGATTCCACCGCTGAGCGCAGTCTTCTTGACATTTTTCGATTCAGCAAGAAAAGGCACTTTCTGTATAACCTGGTCAATGACGAGTTCCATGGGGACCTTCCTAAAATGGGGATTGGATTTGAAATATGAGGTCGGGATTTAGAATGTAGTTACGATTATACCGACAATTGCAGTGGCGATTCCAAGTCCTTGAAGTTTGGTGAGTTCGTCTTTCAAGAAAATAACAGCCAGCGCAATGGTCACTATGGATAAGGCGGAAGCAATGGGCGTAATCAATATTGCGTCTCCAATCGTCAAACCATAATTAACAACCGCTACTGCACCAGCCTCAATAATGCCCATGATTACAACCGTGTATTTTGTTTTCGCGGCAGTTTTCGTTATGCCGATCTCCTGTTTTACAAGAAAGGAGAAGATTAGCAGGAATAAAACAATTCCAA
>VFKQ01000268.1 GCA_009885445.1 Anaerolineaceae bacterium
CCGGCCCCAGGGGGGAGGGGAGAAATTCGCGCATCACCTCCAGCCCAATCGTGCCCTGCCCGGCGATGACGAGTTCGTCGTTGTACGGCGAGACCCAGGTGAGATTATTTTTGTGCGCAAACTCGCGGCCCGCGGATTCTGTTTCAGCGTAGCCGCCAGCCACCGTGCGCACGTCTACACCGAGGGCGCGGATGCGCTCCACCTTAAATGGAATCGCGCTTTCAGAAACGAAGCAAATCACTTTTGCGCCGACGAGTTGTCCGGCAAATCCCACGCCCTGACCGTGATTGCCCGCCGAGGCAGTGACAATTCCCGCCGCGCGCTCGGCTTCACTGAGCGACAAAATTTTATTCAATGCGCCGCGCGCTTTGAAGGAACCGGTCTTCTGTTGGTTCTCCCACTTGATATAAAGATTGTGCGCGGCGTCAAAAGTGAGCGGCGTGCGCACAATATGAGGCGCAATACGCGCCTCAGCTTCATCCAGCCATGCCTGTGGAATCATGATGGGAATCCAGAAAACACGCGCGCGGCCAGCAATGGATCATCGGTGATGATGCCGTCCACGCCCCAACTGAGCAGGCGGCGCATGTCGGCTTCTTCGTTCACTGTCCACACGTTGATTCTTCGTCCGAGCCGATGCACGCGTTGCACTTGTTGCGCAGTAACGTCAGTGAGATAGGGATTTAGTCCAGCGTAATCGCCAAAGTTAAAAGCGAACGAGCGCGCCCAGGCGCCCTTCCAACCGTCGAGGGCCAGCAAGGCGCGCGGCGCTTCGGGCAAAAACACGGCGGCCTTTTTTAGATTGCCCACAAAAAATGACGAGAACAAAATACGATCCTGCAATTTGAATTTGCGCACCAGCCCGCAAACTTTTTCGACCAGCGCATCACGCGGCGTGGAGTAGTTGGTCAGCTCCACGTTGATGAAGGCGCGCGCGCCAATTTCGGCGAAGACCTCTTCGAGCGTGGGGATTTTTTCGCCGCGAAATTTATCGGCGAAGAAACTGCCCGCATCGAGTTCGCGCAATTGGGCCAGCGACATCTTTGCCAGCAGGCCTGTCCCATCGGTGGTGCGCTCTAGCGTGGTGTCGTGATGCACCATTACGTGCCCGTCCGCGCTCAGTTTGGCGTCCAGCTCCACGCCGTGCGCGCCCTGTTCGAGCGCGAGTCGAAACGCCGCCAGTGTATTTTCGGGCGCATAGTTTTTCGCGCCGCGATGTCCGAGCAGGAGGGGGTGAGGGAATTTTTCAAGCATGAGGGCGATTATACAACAGGCGACTGAAGTCGCCGCAACCGTCACGAAGTCCGCCTTCGCGGACTGGGCGTTAGCCGACGAAGGTCGGCTTTGTAGTTGTAGTGGCGACTTGAGTCGCCCACCCTCGCCTTGCCCGCCTCCCCTTCTGACACTATAATCTCCAGCGGAGACTCTCGTGAAACGCAAACAAACATTTCCAATCAGCTTGCGGCGCATCGGCGTGATGGCTGGCATCGCCATACTCGTTTTGGTGGTCATCGAATTCAACACGCGCTTGCAAGCCTACAACGATCTTTCGGCGCAGGCCGAAGGTGTACGCGCGCAAGCCACACAAGCCATGCAAACCCAACTGGCATTGCAAACCCAAATCGCCTACGCCAATTCAGACTCAGCCGCCGAAGATTTTGCGCGCGAAGAGGGTCACCTCGTGCAGGATGGCGACATTCCCGTCGTGCCCGTTGGCCCAGCGGGAAGTGCGCCGACTGCCACGCCCACGCCCACGCCAGTGTCTACGCCGCTACAGAATTGGGAATTGTGGTGGTGGTTATTTTTTGGTGAGCGTTAAGACACTTTTTCTTAACTCTTTTTTTGCCAC
Organism: Anaerolineaceae bacterium; assembly: GCA_009885445.1. Classification (GTDB taxonomy): domain Bacteria; phylum Chloroflexota; class Anaerolineae; order Anaerolineales; family Villigracilaceae; genus Denitrolinea. The sequence continues at coordinate 1,850 of VFKQ01000268.1, forward strand.
AGAGCACACAGAGTTAAAAAAATTCTCCCCATAAATCTCTGTGTTCTCTGTGGCGATTAAATATTTTTGCAAGAAACACAATTTATGCAACGCCTCGCGCTCTTGCCCGACACCACCAAAATTGAAAACGACTCGCTGACCATCGCGGGCCACTCCCTCGCGGCGCTCGCCGAAGAATTCGGGACTCCGCTCTACATTTATGACCGCGCCACAATGGACTCGGCCGCTGATGCGTATCGCGCCGCCCTGCACGTTCACTACCCCGCCCAAAGCGGGCTCACCTACGCAGGCAAGTCCTACCTCTGTCGCGCCATCGCGCAATGGACTCAGCAGAAAAACATGTGGCTCGATTGCACCGGCGAAGGCGAGATTGCCATCGCCGTCGCTGGCGGCGCGGCCGGCGAAAATATTCTGGTACACGGGGTCAACAAATCGCGCGCCGATTTAATTTCTGCACTGACTCACGCGGGCACAATCGTCGTAGACAATCTCACAGAGCTTCACCGCCTAGCCGATCTAATCTCCAGTCTCCAGTCTCCAGTCTCCGGCTTTGGCTTTGGCCGCGACAATTCTCCAATCTCCAATTCTCCGCTCTCGGTCTCGATACGGCGGTGGTGGTTGAGTAGCGTTCTTGGCGTATCGAAACCCACCGCCTACTCGACCATCCCCAATTACCAATTACCACTTACCAACATCTGGCTCCGCCTCTCCCCCGGCCACTCCGTCTCGACGCATCACCGTCACACCCAAACGGGACACCCTGAAAGTAAATTCGGCATGACGTCCGCTGAAATTATTGAAGCGGCGAAATTTTGCAAAGAGAAAAATCTACCACTGCGCGGACTGCACTTCCATCAAGGCTCCAACTTCCGCGACCCCGAGCCATTAATTCCCGCCATTGATCTCGCCCTCGACCTCGCCAAAGAAATTGGATTCGTCGCAGGCTGGCATCTCTCGCCGGGCGGCGGCTGGGGCGTGGCCTATCACGAGGACGAGTTGCCACATCCGCGCATCGAAGATTACGTGCGCGGAATTGCCGAAGCCATCGTTGAAGGTTGCAAAACGCGCGGACTGCCCTTGCCGCATTTGCATCTCGAACCCGGACGCAGTATTGCCGCACGCGCGGGCGTGGCCATCTATCGCGTGGGCGCAGTGAAGCGACGCGGCGACAAAACTTGGTTGCTAACCGACGGCGGCCTGGCGGATAATCCACGCCGCGCGCTGTATGGGGTGCGCTATTCTTGTTTACCAGTCACCCGCCTCGGGCGCGAGAATGTGGCGAACGTGTCGGTGGCGGGTCCGTATTGCGAGTCGGGGGATGTCGTCATTGAAGATTTGCGGATGCCAGAAATTTCAGAAGGTGAGTTGATCGCCATCCCCGTTTCGGGCGCGTATCATTTGAGCATGTCGTCAAATTACAACGGCGCGCGACGGCCTGCCGTGGTGTGGCTGGAGGCGGGCCGCGCAAAATTAATTGTGCGCCGCGAAACGAATGATGATTTGCTGGCGAGGGATTTGGGGTTATAGATGCAAGCCATCTTGAACCCAAGAGTATTAACCATAGAGAATTTTCCAGAAACGGGAATCGCATTTTTTGACCGTAGGCATTATATAATCCGCCGCATGGACTCCCCCTCCCCCCGCCCGCGTTTGTGGACGCGCGACTCGTCCGTTTTGCTGGGCGGTTTTTTTCTGGTCATCTTTTTAATCATCTACGTTTGGTGGCCGTTGGCTGAGGAAGCCCTCGCTTACGTGGACTGGAGCGGCCCGTGGTGGCGCTATCTCGACTGGTTGCTGTTCGGCATCTTCGGCTTTATGTCCGTCACCATCGTGGCGCGCGCGGACCTGCGGACGGATGCGCTGATCGTGTTGGTGGGTCTGTGCGGAGGCCTCGTCATTGAAAGCTGGGGGACTCAGACCAACCTGTGGTTTTACTACACTGCCGAAAGACCGCCGCTGTGGATCATCCCCGCCTGGCCGATTGCGAGTCTTTCAATTGACCGCATCACCAGGTTTCTAAATTGGATAATTGACCGGCTTGTCCTGCAAATCCATGCACCTAATTCGGCTTCACCATTCCCTACTCCCTATTCTCTATTCTCTGTTCTCTACTGGCTGACCTTCGCGTCGTTCATAAGCATGATGTTCGTCTTCGTCGCGCCAACGTTGGATAAATCTTATACATGGGTCGCGCTCATTCTCTGCATTCTCCTAATTTTCAGCCCGACAGATTATCGCTACGCTCTGCTCACCTTCATTGCCGGCACCGCGCTGGGATATTTTCTCGAAGTGTGGGGCACGACGCGCGGGTGCTGGACGTATTACACGTTTCAGACGCCGCCGCTGTTCGCCGTCCTTGCGCATGGGATGGCGGCTGTCGCGTTTTGGCGCGCGGGGTTAATGCTGAAAATGCTCGGGCGGCGAATCGGACTCTCGAAGCCGAACCCGTTGGGGGCGCGGGACGAGGCGTAATTTTTTGTCGGGGCGGATGGGCGTATAATTATTCTGAAGGAATTAAATTATGAATCTATATCTGCTTCTTGCGTGGCGCAACATCTGGCGGCATCGGCGGCGGACGGTGATCATCGTGCTGGCCATGGGGTTGACGCTGGCGATGATGATGCTGTATGACGGACTGATTGATGGCTTCAACGAGTCGATTGCGGGAAACGCGGTGCGTGTGTTGGGCGGAAATATTCAGGTGCATGCGGCGGGCTATCGCGCGAAGGTGGACAGTAATCCGTTGTTGCCATTGGCCGATGATGCGGCCATTGTGCAGGCGGCGCTGGCGCAACCAAATGTGATCGCGGCGGGACGGCGCATTCAAACGGGCGGACTGATCAGCAATCGCGAGGGCGCCTTTTCGCTGAATGTGATTGGCATTGAGCCAGATGCCGAAGCGCCGGTGAGTTTGATCGCCGAGCATGTGCTGGCTGGGCGTTATTTACAAAGCGGCGATGAGGATGTTGTGTTAATTGGCAAAGGTTTGGCCGATGCACTTTCGGTGAAAGTGGGCGACCGCGTCACGCTGGTGGGCAGTGATGCGCACAAACAAAATCGTCAGCGCACGATGACGGTGATCGGAATTTATGACATTGGCATTCCGTCGCTCGAAAAATCGGCGGCGTATATTTCGCTGGCCGAAGCGCAGAGTTTGTTTAATCTGACGGGACAGTCCACCGAAGTGCAGATCACGCTTGAGAAAATTGGCGCCGAACAATCGGTGGTGACGGCGCTCTCCGCCGCCCTGCCAAATTATGAAGTGGAATCGTGGGACAAAAATTATCCCGAGTTGGCCAACGCGGTAAATTCAAAAGGCGCAGTGATGGACATCTTCAGCGTTGTCATTGTGATGATCGCTGGCATCGGCATTCTGAATCTTTTGCTGATGGCCGTGTATAAGCGCACGCGCGAGATCGGTCTGCTCGGCGCAATGGGACTCAAGCCGTGGCAGATCGCGACCATCTTCATCCTCGAAGGGACTCTCATCGGCGTGGTCGGCGCGGCGGCGGGCATTGCGATGGGGCTGGCCGTCAACTTTAGTCTCATGCAAGTGGGCATGGATTACAGCGCCTACGCGGGCGTGGCCGATTACATGGCGCTGATCAGCGGACGCGTTTATCCCACGCTCGGCCTGAGCAAAATTGTCTGGCGCACCGGCGTGGTCTTGGTCATCGCCATGTTGGCCGCGGTAATTCCAGCGGTGATTGCCGCGCGGCGCGAACCGGCGCAGGCGTTGCATCATGTTTAATTTTTTTACACACAAAGGACACGAAGGAAAACGTGCAAACTCAAGAGCCGCTTCCAAACTTTGTGTACTTTGTGTCCTTCGTGTTTAGGATTTTCCGGTCAAGTTATCAAAAAACATAAAGGGAAGAACATGTTTCAAACTTTCAAACTAGCTTATCGCAATCTCGGACGCAATCGCACGCGCTCCCTGCTTTCGTCGCTGGCGGTGGCCGTGGGCATGGCTTTGCTTTTGCTCATGGTGGCCATGATTGACGGCGAGATGCGCGGCGCATTACAAAACACCATCCGCCTGCAAAGCGGGCACTTGCAGATTCGTCCGGCCTCTTACGACGAAAATAAAATCAGCCTGAAATGGGATGACTTGATTGCGAACCCCGATGAAGTCATCGCCAAAATAAAGTCACTTCCACAAGTGACGTTGGCTACTCCGCGCCTGATGGCCAGCGCCATCCTCACTTTCGGCGACGAGTCGAAGGGTGTGCAGATTCTGGGCGTGGACCCGGCCTCGGCGGCCAACGACCCGTTTCGAGCCGGGCTGGTAGCGGGTGACTTCCTCCAGGCCGCTGACCGCGAGGGAGTCCTCATCGGTCAATTGCTCGCGGACAAATTAAATCTCAGCGTTGGCGACGCACTCAATCTGCTGGTGACCACATCGAACGGCGACGTGAACGAACAACTTTTTACCATTCGCGGAATTTTTACCACGCGCACACCCGGCCTCGACGGAAGCACTTTGCTTATGCCGCTGGAAAAAGCGCAGGCCATCACGGCCACTGAGAATCATGTCAGCGCAATTTTTGTGTTGTTGCAAAATGACACGCAAGCCGAACCGGTGGCGCAGGCTTTGCAATCTTCGAACTTAAAGATTCTCACCTGGCAGGAACAGAATCAATTCATCGTGCAATTTGAAGATTACGCAAATGCCTTCTTTGTGATTCTATATTTAATCGTGCTGGGCATCACTGCCACCGTGGTGACAAACACTTTGGTGATGGCCGTGTTCGAGCGCACGCGCGAGATCGGCATTCTGGCGGCCATTGGCATGAAAGGTCGCGGCATCATGGCGCAGTTTTTGGCCGAGGCCGCACTGCTCGCCACGGGCGGCGTCATCGGCGGATTAATTCTCGGCGGCGTGATGGTTTACTTCGCCAGCACAAAAGGTTTTTACATCGGCGACTTTGGCCTGACCGGCGTGCTGTTTGAAGATCGCATTTATGCGCACCTGACGTTGTCTAACACCCTCACGCTCGGCATCGTCACATACATCATCACGCTCATCGCTTCTCTGTATCCTGCGTGGCTGGCCGCACGCATGGAGCCGGTGGACGCATTGCATGGCGCTGAAGGTTAAGAGCGTCTGAAAAAATCTTGCCACGAAGTCACAAATCCACCAAAAAATATTCTTCGTGACTTTGTGTCTTTGTGATCAAAAAAATAGCGGAATTCGCGGCAAAAAATTTTGAACGGTGTAAGCGCTTTTCTTTAGGAGCATAAAATGGAAGTTACAAAAGTCGGCAACGCAACGCGTGTATTCAAAATCGGCGAAGTGGAAACCAAAGCTCTGCGCGGCGTGAGTCTCTCCATTGAAAGCGGCGAGTTCACCGCGCTCGTCGGTCCCTCCGGTTCGGGCAAGACCACCCTTCTGCAACTCATCGGCCTGCTCGACCAGCCGACGACGGGCACCGTCTCGATCAACGGGCAAGATGCCAGCGGACTCAATCGCAATCAGCGCGCAGATTTGCGCAAAGACGCCATCGGATTCGTCTTTCAATTTTTCGCGCTGATTCCCACGCTCACTGCATATGAAAATATTGAGATGCCGCTTTTGCTTAATGGCACCAAACCCGCGCAACGTAAAACACGCGTGAATGAAATGCTGTCCGCCGTCGGCCTCACAGATCGCGCGCATCACCGTCCCGATCAACTCAGCGGCGGTCAACAACAACGCGTGGCTGTTGCGCGCGCGCTGGCCACGAATCCAAAATTAATTCTGGCCGACGAACCCACCGCAAATCTCGACACCGAAAACGGCAAACAGGTAATGGACATCATGGCGCGCCTCAATCAAGAAACCGGCGTCACCTTCGTCTTCGCCACGCATGATCCGCGCGTGATAAGTTATGCGCGGCGCGTGGTCACATTGCAAGACGGCCTGATTCAAACCGACGAAAAAATTAAGTAAATCAATACGGAGAAAAAAATGAAACAGATTTTATTCAGCGCCAGTCTGATTTTGATTCTTGGACTCAGCGCCTGCGCTGGAAAAAACTCCTCCCCCACGCCTCTGCCCACGCTCGTGCTGGATTCAGCGACAGCGGCCGGGTCCTCCGCCCAAACCGTCAACGCCTCCGCGAAAGTCGTGGCCCTGTCTCACGCCGAGCTGACCTTCACTGCCGGCGGACAGATTGCAATGCAAGTTAACTTCGGCGAAAAAGTTCAAGCCGGGCAGGTGCTGGCCGCGCTCGATTCCAGCGCCATAGAAGCGCAAATCTCCAGCGCCGAGGGCGCCCTACTCACCGCGCAAGCAGATTTGAATTTGCTCATGCGCTTCGGCGAAGCGCGCGAACGCATCGAGTCTGCGCGAGGCCGCGTGCAACAGGCGCAAGGCGCGCTGGACGTGGCCCGCGCAAATCTGGCGACCTCACAACTTATCGCGCCATTTGACGGCACCATCATAGAAGTGCGCGCCTTCAGCGGCCAGAACGTTCTGCCGGGTCAGGTCATCGTTGTGCTTGCAGACCTCAACCATTTCGTCGTCGAAACCAGCGACCTGAGCGAGCGCGACATTGCAAAAATCAAATCCGGTCAAACGGCCACGGTGTTCATTGAAGCGCTCAACATTACGATTTCCGCCCACGTCGCCTCCATCGCTCTCTCTGCCGACAGCCTCGGCGGCGACGTGATCTACAAAGTCAGCCTCACGTTGGACGAACAACCCGTCGGCCTGTTATGGGGCATGAGCGCCGAGGTGGAAATTTCGGTGGAATGAATAATTATGCTATGTAGGGAACGGCAGCTGCCGTTCTCTACATAGTTATTTATGCGGCACGACCTTAAACACTTTAAACGACCACTGCACAGCGGGCCCAATTAATATTGCAAAGAGCAATGTCCCGATTGAAGCCGGGCCGCCCAATAGCCCGCCCACGACGACGACTGTCAATTCGAGCCATCCCCGCGCCGCCTGCAGGGTCAGCGGCGTGGTGCGTTTGATGGCCAGCATCAGCGAATCACGCGGACCGGCGCCCGCGTCCACGCCGATGTAGATCGCAGTGGCGATGCCCATCATAAAAATGGCGACGAACAAAAGTGTCCAGCGCAGGATGACATTCTCGATGGAGGGAATTAGCCCGAGGAACATGTCCTCCCACAGGCCGATGAATAAAATATTTGTCAGCGTACCCCAACCCACTTGTTCGCGCATGGCCAGCGCGCCGATCAACACAGTGAAGCCGACCAGGATGCTCATGCGTCCGGGCGTGATACTCGTCAATTGAGACAGGGCCACTTCGAGCACGGCCCAGGGACTCGTGCCGAGATGCGAGCGAATCATCAGCGCAATCGAAAGGCCGAAGAGGGCGAATCCAATTTGAATGACGGCGAAGTCACGGGGGAAGGTTTTCCAGCGGATGGGTTTTAGCATGAGTTCCTGTGTATTCCGTCATTGCGAGAAGCTGTACTCAGCGACGAAGCAATCTCCACGTCGAACAGGAGATTGCTTCGGGCGATTACGCCCTCGCAATGACAAGAGGGGAGATATTTTTTTTACAACGAGCGGCGAGTTTACCACCTGTGATAAACTCGCGCCATGAATAAATTTTACGAAGTGCAAAAAGAAAATTTCATCATCTCCACCGACCCCGCGCGCCTCAACGTGGGTGCTATTTATGATTTTCTCGAACGCGCCTACTGGGCCCAGGGACGTCCGCGCGAACGCACCGAACGGGCGCTAAAAAATTCACTCGTCTTCGGCCTTTATGAAAACCAAAAACAAATTGGTCTCGCGCGCGTCGTTACTGATTACGCCATCTTCGCATATTTGTGCGACGTGTTCATCCACGAAGATTATCGCGCGCACGGCCTCGGCAAGTGGCTGATTCAAACCGTCATGGCTCACCCCGACCTGCAAGGTCTGCGCCGCTGGACTCTCGCCACGCGCGACGCGCACGGCCTCTATCAACAATTCGGCTGGGAACCATTGGCGGATCCAAACGGCTGGATGGAAATCCTGCGTCCATTCGACGGCGAGAAAAAAGACTGACCAAAAATATTTTGGAGTGCAGGCTTCAGCCTGCTCGTTTTGGCAGGCTGACCCTAAAGGGCGCTAAAGCAGAGCCTGCACTCCATTTTCAAGGAAGATTCTAATGAGCAAAATCATTCTCAAACCTGGACGCGACAAATCCCTCCTGCGCCGCCACCCGTGGATTTTTTCCGGCGCCGTCGAACGTGTGGAGGGCGAACCCGTTTCGGGCGGGACCGTGGACCTGCTTGCCCCCAACGGCGGATTCCTCGCCCGCGCCGCCTACTCCCCCATCTCGCAAATCCGCGCGCGCGTGTGGACGTTCGACCCTGACGAAATCGTGGATGCAAATTTCTTTCGCAAAAAGATTCGCGACTCGATAAAAATTCGTCAAATGTCGAAGGTCGAAGGTCAGTCGAATGCTTATCGTTTAATTCATGCCGAATCAGATGGACTGCCCGGATTAATCGTGGATCGTTACGGCGATACGCTGGTTTTTCAATCACTGACAACTGGTTGCGAATTCTGGAAAGAGACCCTCGCCGACCTCCTGCTCGAAGAGACGGGACTGAAAAATATCTACGAGCGCTCCGACGCCGATGTGCGCGAGCTGGAGGGACTGGGATCAAAAACCGGAATCCTGCGGGGCGAAAATTACGATTTACGATTTACGATTTACGAGCATGATCTGCAATTCCGCATTGACTTGGCACGCGGCCACAAAACTGGCTTCTATCTTGACCAGCGCGATAACCGTCTGCGTGTGCGTGAACTTTCTAAAGACCGCGATGTGCTGGATTGTTTTTCCTACACTGGCGGATTCAGCCTCAACGCGCTGGCGGGCGCAGCGAAGTCTGTGCTCTCGGTTGATTCTTCGGCGGATGCATTGGAACTGTGCAAACAAAACGTGGCGCTCAACAACCTCCCCGCTGACCGTCACACCAACCTCGAAGGTGACGTGTTCCAACTCCTGCGCAAATTCCGCGACGAGGCGCGCTCCTTCGACATGATCATTCTCGACCCGCCCAAGTTTGCGCCCACTGTGGCGCAAGCCGAGAAAGCCTCGCGCGCATACAAAGACATCAACCTGCTGGCGTTTAAATTATTGCGCCCAAATGGAATCCTGGTCACCTTTTCGTGTTCGGGTGGAATCGATGCGGGCTTGTTCCAAAAAATTGTCGCTTCAGCCGCGCTGGACGCGGGCGTGGACGCGCGTATCGTCGGGCACATGGCTCAGGCGGCGGATCATCCTATCGCGCTGAATTTCCCCGAGGGCGCATATTTGAAGGGGCTGATTTGTATTCGCAATTGAGTACTGCGATATTTATATCGCAGTACAAGATGGCAAAAAAAGAGCGGACAATTGTCCGCTCTTTCATTTAAGAACCATTCGCCATTTGCGCCAGTAGTTGACGATACTCCTCAACATTCGGCGGGCCCATTAACAAGATTTGGTTAATCGCCGCCATGGCGCCATCGCGGTCTCCGGCATTGAGCAGAGACTCCCCTAACGAGTCCAGTTGCGCAATGGCATCTTCTTTGCGGCCGGCGGCCTGATAGCTGGCGGCGAGCACACGGCGCAAGGCGGGGTGATCGACGTGCTCTTTGAGCAGGTCCTCCACAAAGGGAATCGCATCTGCGGCGCGGCGGTCGCCATCCAGATACGTTAAAAAGTTTTCGAGTTCGGCCAGCGCTTTTTCGGTTTGACCCATGCGTAGACTCAGGTCGAACAGATTGCGGCGCACGCCCTCGTCATCGGGGCGCAGGGTGCGGATCTGCTCGAAGATGCGCACGGCTTGTTTCCAGTCCAGTTTCTGCATGTCAATGTCGGCCATGCGTTGCAATATATTCACGTTCCAGGTGCGGTCCGCGTTCACTTGCTGGGCAAAGCGCAATGCGGTGGTGTAGGTCTTGCGCGCCATATCCAGTTCGGCCAGGCGATAATACAGGTCGGCCAACTCAAGATATTCCGTGATGGCTTCATTCGCCTGACCGCGCGCCACAAGCTGATCAATGAGGCGTGAGCGCGCTGAAAGGTCCATGGGCGCAATTTGAATGACGCGCTTAAGCAGTTTGGCGGCCTGATTTGCTTCGCCGCGCACGCCATAGGCATGCGCCACGTTTGTGTATTTGGTGATCGCCTCAGCGGTGCGGCCTTCGTCCACCAATAGATCGCCGATCAACTTGTGCAGGGGCAGATATTGCGGCGCGTGGGTGATGGCATCAAACGCCGCGTCCATGGCCGAGCGCGGATAACCGGCGCGCACCAATTGATGAATGTTATTGATACTTTCCAACACCTGACTGCTCTGCGCCTGAATGACGATCTCCGCCAAAGGCAGGGGCATGTCGCCCTCGGCGCGCGGAAGTTGTTCGCGCGCCTGCACCAGGTGCTCACGCCAATCGGGGCGCATCAACATCTTTTGAATATTCTCACACAGTATCTTGACCACGCCCTCGTCTTTTTGCGCAGACTGGGCCTCGATGATCGGTTCATATAACTGCCGAATCTCGTCCGCGTGATCCGGCGAGACAATGGCCGCGTCGGCCAGCTTGAGCGCCTCAAGGAATTCCACCGAGGCGGGCGTGTGCCGCGCCATGCGCAGCAGGATTTGTCCCAACAGAAGGCGCGAGGCCAGCGCAAAGTCAACGTGCTTCACGGCATGTTGCAGGTTGCGCTGGGCGCTTTCAAAACGCTCGCTCTTAAAGCGCAAAAGGCCCAGGTCAAAATAAGCCGAAGGGTGTTTGAAGCCGGCCTCAATGGCCTTCTCTAATTCCTCGGCGGCTTGCATTTCTTGATTCTTGGTTTGCGAATCAATGGCCTGCCCAAGATGCAAAATTACTTTGGTCTGCTCAGATTGTTGAAGCGAAAGCTGGCCGGTGCCGCGCATGATGGCCTGCAGTCCGCGACGTTCCTGCGCGGTGGCGCCTTCGTCGTTGTACTCGAAGAGAGTCTCTGCCAGCGTGGTCAATGCTTTTTGGCGCGCCTCCGCTACGGGGTCCATGCCCGATGCGATGGGGCGGCTGGGCGCATCCAATTCTTTTACTTGCGCCATGCGAATCGGGCCTGTCCCGCCTTTTTGTCGCAAAGGCTTGGGCAGCAATTGTCCCGATTTAAGCAAGGCCTGCGCCTGACGCGCCTCCTGGCTATCGGGCATTAACTGCAAAGCCTTCTCGATCAACTCGGAAGTTTTTTCTACATTGCCAGTGCGCTGAATCAAACTCGCCACGGCCAGATATTCGGCCACCGCGGGATGCACGTGTCCGAGTCGTTCGTGAATGAGCGCCAAACGCGAATGTGCGGCCACATGCTCTGAGTTAAGCGTGGTCACGCGCACCCAGTTTTCAATGGCCTTATCCACTTCGCGCTGACCCATATACACTTCAGCTGCGCGCATGGCCGCTTCAACGGCAGTCTTCAAATCGCCGAGGCGTTCAGAAAGTTGCGCAATACGTTCCAACGCCACCGCATCTTCGGGCGTGATCTGCGCCACGCGCTTGTAGATGGCCAGCGCTTCATCAAAGTGCGAGAGTTGATACAAGGCCAGCGCCAGATTACTCAGCGCTTTCGGACGGTCAGGAAATTCCTGCAAGGCGGCGCGATACGACACAGCCGCCTTCCCCCATTGCTGGTCCCAGGCGGCCGAGTGGCCGTCGTTCATTGCTTTTTGAAATACGTCTTCTCGAGCTGGCATTAGTATATTTTACCTGTTGATAAGGATTGTTGCCCTGCGGATTTAACGATTAGTACTTGTGGGACGATTCGCCCGACTAGGCGACGACTTGCATCTCGCCCCAATTCGCGCCCGCGCGGGCTTCTGTTTCGAGAGGGATATCCAACGGGTAAGCGGACTCCATCACGCGTTGGACGACTTTCACGGTTTCAGCGAGTTCGCCCTTCGGACATTCGAGCACCAACTCATCATGCACTTGTAACAACATTTTGCCGCTGAGTTTTGCCTTTTGCAATGCTGGCGGAATCTGCAACATGGCAATCTTCATCACATCCGCGGCGGTGCCTTGAATGGGCGCGTTGATGGCTTCGCGCTCGGCACGGTTTTTCAACTGTTTGTTCGCGCCCGATTTCAAAATGGGGAAGTAGCGCCGACGACCGAGCAGAGTCTCCACGTAGCCGCTCTCGGTCGCGGACTTGCGAATCCCGTCGAGGTAACTCTTCACGCCGGGGAATTTTTCGAAATAGGCTTTCACAAAATCTTCGGCCTCGGCCAAAGTGAGATCGGTGGTACGCGTCAGCCCAAACGCGGACATGCCGTAGATCAATCCAAAGTTAATCGCCTTGGCGTGACGACGATGATCCTTCGTCACGGACTCTAGCGGAATATTATTGATCGCCGCCGCAGTGGTGGAGTGAATGTCCTGCCCGGCGCGGAAGGCGTCGCTCATGCCTTTGTCACCAGACATGTGCGCGACAATGCGCAGTTCAATTTGGGAGTAGTCCACCGAAATTAATTGGTTGCCTTCACCGGCGATGAATCCGTTGCGCACGCGGCGTCCGAGTTCGGTGCGGATGGGAATATTTTGCAGATTGGGATTGTTCGACGAGAGGCGTCCCGTCACTGCGCCGGTCTGACTATATGAAGTGTGTACGCGGCCGGTGACAGAGTCCACCGAAAGCGGCAGGGCGTCCACATAAGTTGACTTGAGTTTGGAGAGTTCGCGCTGTTCCAGAATCAAATCCACCACGGGGTGCTCGCCGCGCAGGGACTCGAGCACCTCGGCATTCGTGGAGTAATGTCCACTGGCGGTCTTCCACGAGCTATCCGCTTTGAGTCCCAGTTTGACGAACAGCACTTCAGAAAGTTGTTGCGTCGAATTAATATTGAAGGCCTTGCCGCCCACCATTTCAAAGACTTGCTTTTCAATTTCACCGAGGCGCTTCGTGAGAACAACAGACATTTCTTTAAAGAAGGGGCCATCTAAAAGCACGCCTTCCATTTCCATGGCGGCGAGGACGGGCGTGAGTGGCAGGTCAATTTCGGAGAGCAGTTTTTCGCCGTTGACACGTTTCAAGTCCGTTTGCAGGATGGGCAGGAGGCGCAAAGTAGAGTCCGCGTCAGCGGCGGCGTAGGGCGCAACGGACTCAATCGCCACGTCGGCCATGCTGATTTGCTTTTTGCCCTTGCCAATCAAATCTTCGATGTGAGTCATCTCGTCGCCGAGGCGGGCGAAGGCTAGATTCTTCAGGCCAATGTTGTGCGAGTCGGGGTCAACGATAAATTCGGCCAGCATCGTGTCGAAAGTTAACGGCGAGACGGTGATGCCGTGACGGGCGAGCACGATGTAATCATATTTGGCGTTGTGCGCCACTTTGCCGATTTTTGGATTCGTCAGCGGCGGCGTTAAAGCGGCGACAACTTTTTCGAGCGGAAGATTTGCGCCGCCGCGATGACCGACGGGGATGTAGTAGCCCTGCCCCTCTTTGACCGCCAGCGAGATACCGACCAAGTCCGCTTGCATTTCTTCGGTGGAGGTGGTCTCGGTATCGAAGGCGATGACTTTGGCGGCGTTGAGTTCTTTGACGAGCGCAGCGAGTTTCTCGGCGCTGTCCACAATGATCGTTTCAAGATTTGAATCCGCTACGGGCGCGATAACGACGCGCGGCTCGGGGGCGAACATGGAGAGTTGGCCCGATGTCGCTTGGACGCTGACGAGAGTCGTCGCGGCAGATGTCCCACCGGTCAATTTTTCGAGCGCCTTGATCAGAGTCTTAAATTCCAGCGAGAGAAAAAATTCGCTGATGCGCGCCACGTCGAAGTCGTGCGCCTTGGCTTGTTCGAGATCGAGTGTAATTTTTAAATC
>VFKQ01000365.1 GCA_009885445.1 Anaerolineaceae bacterium
ACCGCGCACGGTCAGTTTCTGCGCTTTTCTCACCGCGAAGCGGCGAAGGCCGCGAAGGATATTTGAGAGCGCGAAGGCTTGCCTTTTATCCCTTTCATCCGTGGTTAAATTTGCCGATTCTCAAAACCGCAAATTATGACCGTGCGCGGTATATTACAAAAAAGCGCCCTCATTTGAGTGAGGGCGCTTTTTTGATTGCTGGAATTTACGGCCACGGAATCGGCGCGGGCGTCGAGTAACCATCTTTCGTTGCGGTGCGAATCTCGCCGTGAGAAGGCTCGGCGCATCCGGACCCGTCGGTGACAACGGCGCTTAATACACTGGTGGCCACGTTGCTGAAAGTTAATTGCCCGGCGGTGCAAGTCCACAGTTCGAGCAGGAAGCGACTTTCGAGGGAGGTGTCGCGCGCTTCGATGGTCACGTCGGCCCAGCTGATCTGCACTTGATCGCCACTGCGCGCGGCGACGATATTCGCAGGCGGCAGGTATTTGGCCGAGATGGGCAGGTCGGTGCCGGCCACAGCCAGAGTCGCCACATCGCCCTGGAAGGTCAGCGCGGTGACGTTCATCCAGCAGGCTTTGGTTCCGCCGGGTTCGCGGACGAGAATCCATTGCGCTGAAGCATCGCGAGCAGTGGCTTCAAGTGTTTTGTTAAACGGCAAAATAAAACGCCCTACATAAACAAGATCCGGCCCGAAGCGACAATTCCCTCCTGTGGCGGAGGCCACCGTGACGGTGAGAATCACGCTCGGCACAAAAGCCGTCGGTTGCGGCGGTTGGGTGGGACGCGGCGTTTCGACGGGCAGGGGCGTATTCGTCGGCGCGGCCAGCGCGGTCTGCGTGAACGAACTATTGACGGTGGCGAAGGCCAATGTCATCAAAGCGTTCGGATCCGTTACGGGCGCGGAGGGTCCGCAGGCAGAAAGAACTATGGTTAGGAGTGCGATGACTGACAGGGTGTGTTGGGAGTGGGGAGAAAATGTTTTTTTCATTTTATGAATCCTTTGTTAACTCACGAGTGTATTTTTATTTTCGCTACTAAGGCCACGGAATTTCCGCCGGCCCGGCGAAGCCGTGCTTTTCTTGCACGAATACTCTTCCATGCGAGGGCGTGGCGCAACCCGCTTCATCGGTAAATGAAATCGTCGTCTCATTGGTGGCCAGCGGGTCAAAGATAATTTGTCCCGCTTCACAGCGCCAGACTTCGATGATGTAGTGCAACATGCTGTCGTCCTCTTCGTCGCCCGGGCGCAGGGGAATGTCAATCCACGTGATTGTAATTTTCGATCCATCACGGATGGAGCGCAGAACGTGCGTCGGCGGATAGTACGGCGACACGGGCAGAGTGGCCGGCGCAGGATACACAATCGGCAGGGCGCGCAGGTCGCCAGCAATCTCGATAAATTTTGCGTTCACCCAGCAATTCGTTTGTCCCTCCACCCAAACCCAATTGTTGCCGCCGGTTTGGCCCACCAATTTAATCCGCGCGTTGCGGCGCAGTGCGTACAAATATAAATATTCTGAACCCGGGCCATAACGGCAAGTGAGCAAATCCGCGGTGACGATGGCCGTCAGGCTTGGCACGCTTGGGATGGGCGAGGCCGTTATGCTCGCGGTCGGGAACGGCGTTGCGCTGGGCGCGGGCGTAAACGTCTCAGTGGGCGAAATGGTATTTGTCGCCGAGGGAGTCAAAGTCAATGTGACGGGCATCGCCGTTGCGGCCGCATTGCACGCGCTGAGAGTCACAACGAAGACGAGAATCAAATTGCGGATTTTGCCGAGCATGCGCCCATTATAGCCGCACTCGTCCGCGCGCCTCAGGCCGGATCCTTCGACGGGCTCAGGACGCCGCCGTTGAGCGGGTCGTGCGATATGGAATGCGGGAGCTTGCTCCCGCACTCGGCCAGCAAGCTGGCCGACTCCAAAATGCGCGCGACACGCTATGCGTGTCGCGTTACAAATTTAGCAGGCGTAATTTTGTTTGCGGCGGGGCGAGATATTCGGTGCCGTGTTCTGTGACGACGACATCTTCCTCGAGGCTGACATGGCCGTAGCCGGGCACGTCGAGGCCGGGTTCGAGGGTGAAGACCTGACCGACTTCGAGCGGCAGATTTGGCAAGCTGCCATATTTTTCCCACAGCGGACCGAGCAGTGCGCCGCCGTCGTGGGCAACACGCCCCAGTTGATGGCCGAGCGCGTGCAGATATTCGTCATAACCAGATTCGGCGAGGACTTCGCGGGCCAGCGTGTCTATTAACACTCCGGCGATTCCAGGTTTCATCGCGGCGCGACAGGCTTCGTTGGCTTGATAAATTGTGTCGAATCCTTTTTGCACTTCGGGCGGCGCGGAGGTTTCACCCTCGCGCAATAAATAAGCCATGCGCTGAATGTCGGAGCAGTAGCCCTCGTATTTGACGCCGAAGTCGAAATGCAGGGTGTGTCCGCGCTGGAGTTTTATTTCGGTGGGGCCGCTGTGGCCGATCGGCGAGTCGGGGCCGAAGTTGACGGCGGGGCAGGCCTCGGCAGGCCAGGCCAGTTCGAGTCCGCGCGCTTTGACTTTTTCTTGCATGAACGCGGCAACTTGAATTTCTGTCATGCCTTCACGGATGAAGGCAAACATTTCTTCAAAAATTTCGTCGGTGATCTGCACGGCTGTGCGGATGCGCGCCTGTTCGGTGAGAGTCTTGCGCCCGCGCAGAGCGGAGATGATTCCTTCGGCGCTGATTAACTTGTCAGCGTAGGGGGTGCCCGCTAAGAGGGCGAGTAGGTTTTCGTACAGGCCGTGAGTCAGGCCGTCGGCGTGGATCGAGTCGCGCGAGGTGTTGATGGCGATGGTTCGAGGCTGAATCCGCTCCAACGTCTCGGCTAGAAGCGGGCGGATGGATTTGTCGTAGCCGAGCACGGTTTTGTAAATCCCGGCGCGCTCCACCGATTCGGCGTCGTAACGTCCGACGATGGCGATGCGTTCGCCCGATTTGGTGAAGATCAATGCGCTGGTCCAGGTCAGGTCGAAGGGGCCGAAGATGTAATCCATGACCGGGTCGCGCATGACGGAGGTTTCGGTGACGAAGGTCAGCCAAGCATCTACGTTTTTTTCTTTGAGAATTTCTACAACTTGCGCGGCTTTTTCTTGAACGAGGTCTGTGTTCATTTGGGCGGTTCCTTTACAAATAGAAATAATGTGGCGGCCATGAGCAGGCCTGAAATTGTGGAGACGAGGAACATGGCATGATAGCCCGCGCTGTCGGCGGATGAGGCCGCCGATGACGGGCGCGAGGATGGTGGCGGGCGCGGAGATGGTGTTAGAGAGGCCGATGTAAAGCGGGCGCTCGTGTTCCTCGGCGAAACGGACGGTGAGCGTCAGCGGCGTTGTCCACACGGCGACGAGGCCGATGGCGGCGAAAAAGAAAACGGCGTAAAACCACGCGGTGGAGACGGCCAGCCAGGCGAGCAGGGAACTGGCCGCCGCGCCGAGGCCGCCGAGAATCATAACGCCGCGATGACTCCAGCGGTCGCCGAGGCGTCCCATCAGCGGGCCGAAGATTACCTGCGCGATGAGCAGGATGGCTGTCATGATGCCGGCCATGCTCTCGCTCATGTCGAAATAGATGACGCCGTAGATGATGTAAAACGAAACGCCCATGATTGCGAATTGACTGACACTGCGCGCGACGAGAAAGGCTTTGAAATTGTTGTTGTGTTTAAGTATTGCGCGCGCGTGCCCCCAAAACGCGAGGTGGTGCTCTTCGATTTCAGGCCGCGGGGTTTCGTGTTCGCGTGTTTGCGCGATGGCGATATAGGAAAGCGCGAAGAAAAAAACAGTGGCGAGGAAGCACGCCGCGAAATCCATTGGGCTGGGTAATTTCTCGAGCACGAATCCAGCGGCGATGGCGGCCAGCCCGGCCAGCCCGTTGAAGGACGCAGATTGGACGCCGAAAAATGTCCCGTGCAGTTCGGGCGGAATCACCTTCGTCACCATGGTCTGCCACGGGTTGCCGGTGAAGCCTCCGCCGATTCCCTGCCACGTGATCAGCAGGAAGGTCAGCCATAGGGCGGCGGTGGAGCCGAGTTGCGGCAGGAAGTATGCGACTGCGGCCAGCCCGAGATAGGGCGCACGCTCGTGGATGGTGGCGGCCAACAAAAGCGGCTTGACTCGTTTTGCGCGCGAGACGCGTCCGGCGGTGATGAGTTGCGGCAATTGCCAGCACGCGCCATGAATGGCGGGAATCAGCCCGATCAGCACGGCGGAGCTGGTGAGCTGACTGACGAAGAGCGGCAGGACGGCGATGAACGAACCGAAGCCGATGCCCAGGCCGTAGAATCCGCCGTCAATTAAACTGATGGCGAAGTTAAATTTTAAATGTTTGCGGATATATTCTTCTGCGGAAGTCACGTGCCGATTTTACCATCTTGACAAATTCCGCTGTCTGCGTAAAATAAAAACGAACGTACGTTCATTTTTATTTCAGGAGCATTTGTGACCACTGAAAAACCGACGAAAGGTGAAACGACGCGCAACGCGATAGAAAACGCGGCCATCGGCCTGTTTTTGGAACAGGGCTATCACGCCACGTCCATGCGCCAGATCGCCGAGGGGGCGGGTCTGGCGTTGGGCGGAATCTATAATCACTTTGCCAGCAAGGAGGAAATCTTTGAGGGCATCATCATTGATCAGCACCCTTACAGAAAAATTTTGCCCGCTGTGATCGCCGCGCAAGGTGAGACCGCCGAAGACTTTCTCAAGAGCGCCTTTCATATTATCGTCACCGAGATGGGGGGCAGGCCCGAGTTTGTCAACTTGATGCTGATCGAGCTGGTGGAGTTCAAAGGCAGGCACGGCGCGATCATGTTGCGCGAGATCGCGCCCAAGATTCTGCCGCTCTTTGAAACGCTGATTAAATCCCGCAAGACTCTGCGCGTGACCAACCCGGCAGTGTTGATGCGCTCCTTTATGGGATTGGTGCTTTCTTATCTGATAACAGAGATGGTTATTTCCAAATCGGTGGTCAGCAAGTTGATGCCAAAGAATATGGCCGATATATATGTGGATAATTTTTTGCACGGAGTCATTAAAAATTGAAAGATGAAAGATGAAATTCATCCTTCATCTTTCATCCCTGATTCGGAGCACCCATGAACTTACGCTTATTTTCAATCATTCGCAAGGAATTCATCCAGATCATCCGCGACCCGCGCACGTTGATTTTGGTGATTCTGATGCCCATCATGCAGTTGTTTCTGCTGGGTTATGCGGCCACTACCGACGTGCGCAATATTTCGCTTGCCGTGTGGGACCAGAGTCAGTCGCCGCAATCGCGTTCATTGTTAGACGCCTTCCGCGCCGCAGACTATTATCGCATTTCCTATTCTGTGGGTTCTGAGGACGAATATCGCGCCCTGATCGAAAACGGCAAGGCGCGCGCCGTGCTGATTATTCCGCCCGATTACGCGCGCAGACTCGCCGACGGCGACGCGCAGGTGGCGATGATTCTGGATGGCTCCGACGCCACTGTCGGCGCGACGGCTCTCTCGGTGGCGCGGCTTATCGGTCAATCTTACGCCACTGATATTCTCAGCGAGCAGGCCGCGCTCAGCGGACGCACCGCTCCGCTCATGCCGCTCGAAGTGCGCACGCAGGTTTGGTACAACCCCGATTTGCAATCGGCGTACTTCATGATTCCCGGCGTCATCGGGCAAATCCTGTTCATGATCACCACCATGCTCACCGCCACGGCCATCGTGCGTGAACGTGAGCGCGGCACCATTGAGCAATTAATTGTCACGCCGATTCGTTCGTGGGAATTGGTGCTCGGCAAAATTTTGCCGTACGCCCTCTTGGCATTTTTCGACACCTTCGAGATTCTGATTATCGGCCATCTGTGGTTCCATGTTCCGATTCGCGGCGAGATGAGCCTGATCATTATCACCTCCGGTCTGTTCCTGCTTTCGAGTCTCGGCATTGGTTTGTTCGCTTCGTCTATTGCCAACACCCAGCAGGAAGCCATGCTGACCGTAATGCTCACATCGCTTCCGAGTCTGTTCCTTTCGGGATTTTTCTTTCCACTCGAAGCCATGCCGCAATTTTTGCAAGTAGTTTCTTACGCCATCCCGTTGCGTTATTACCTGGTCATCATCCGCTCGCTCTTGCTTAAGGGCGTGGGCGCGGTGGCGTTGCAAAATGAAATCATCGCGCTGGCTGTGTTCGGCATTGTCATCATGGGCGCGGCCGCGCTCAGATTCCGCAAACGTTTAGATTAGTCCGTCAAAGGAGATTCTCATGCACAACCAATTTCCCCCTCGTCCGGTTCGCATCCTCGTCGCCCTGATCGTCTTTGGCGCGCTTGGTTATTATGGCCTGCGTTCCTTGAAAAGCGAAGAGACCGGCATATTGCAAGCCTCCGGAACGATTGAGGCCGTCATCGTTAACATTTCTCCGGAGATGGCGGGCAAGGTGACCGAAGTCTACGCCCGCGAAGGCGACTCGCTCAAAGCGGGTGACCCGCTCCTGCGCCTCGACGATTCCCTGCTGACTGCCCAACGCGCCGTCGCCTCCGCCGCGCTTGACTCGGCCAACGCGGCGCTGTTGGCGGCTCAGAATCAATTTGATCAGGTGCTGGCCAATTCCATCGCCGCGCGACAGGCCGCCACAACAAAAGATTGGCGCTTCTCTGCGCCCGATGAATTCAATCAACCTTCCTGGTATTTCACGGGCACAGAACAATTAAACGCCGCCCGCGCTGAAGCCGACGCCGCTTTTGAAGCACTCAACGCCGCGCTGACTAATCTTGACAAAGTTAATCAAGACGTAGCCAACGCGGATTTCATCGCCGCCGAGATTCGACTCGCCAATGCGCGCGCCGCCTTCCTCGTCGCGGACCAGGTGAAGACCAGCGCAGATTTTGCCGCCGAAGGTGGCGGCTTACAATCCGCCGCCGATGCGGCCTACAACATTGCGCTGGACGAGTTGAACGCCGCGCAGGCCGCCTATGATGCATTGCTGAATACAGACTCTGCGAAGAGAGTGCTCGATGCGCGCGGCCAGGTTGCAGTTGCGCAAGCCCGCTACGATGCCGCCTTCGCACGTTTGATCGCATTGCAAACAGGAAACGACTCCCCGGCAGTTGTGAATGCGGCAGACAAGTTATTGCAAGCCACCTCCGCCGTCGCCCAAGCCGAAGCCAACCTCGCTCTGCTCGACGCGCAAATCGCCAAGCTGACAGTCTACGCGCCCGCCGATGGAATCATTTTGTCGCGCAACGTGGAACCCGGCGAATTTCTCCAGCCAGGCGCGGTGGCGCTGAGCATGGCGAACCTCAGCGAGTTAACCATCACAGTTTATGTGCCCGAAGATCGTTACGGACAAATTGCCCTCGGTCAAACGGCCACTGTCAGTGTCGACTCTTTTCCTGGAGTCACTTTCACAGGGAAAGTGATTCGCATTTCAGATCAAGCTGAGTTCACACCGCGCAACGTCCAAACCGCACAGGGACGCAGTTCAACAGTTTATGCGATCAAGGTGACCGTCATAGATTCCAATGGCAGTCTCAAGATCGGCATGCCTGCGGACGTTGTGTTTGAATAAATATTGCCGTAGGGATGGGCAGCTGCTGCCCATCCCTACATTTACCTCCACGCGGAAAATGTGATGGAAGAAATATTAATCACCGCCACCAATCTAAAAAAATCCTTTGGCCCCAACCACGCCGTAGACGGAGTCTCCCTGCAAATTAAAGCCGGCGAGATCTACGGCCTCGTCGGCGCGGACGGGGCGGGCAAGACCACCACGATGCGTCTGCTCGTCGGCGCGCTGTTGGCCGACGCAGGCGAAGTGCGCATCTGCGGCTTCGACATTAAAAAGCAAACTGAGTTGGCCCGCGAAAATGTGGGCTACCTCTCCCAGCGTTTCTCGATGTACGAAGATTTAACTGTGCTCGAAAACATTCGCTTCTTCGCTGAAGTGCGCGGACTTAAATCAAATGAGTGGAAGCCGCGCTGTATGGAACTTTTGGAATTCGTGGGCATGGCCGAATTCAAAGATCGCCGCGCCGGTCAACTCTCGGGCGGTATGAAACAAAAACTTGGCCTGGCCTCCGCGCTGGTCACCCGTCCGCGCGTGCTCTTGCTCGACGAACCCACTACCGGCGTAGACCCCGTCACCCGTCAGGATTTTTGGCAGTTGGTGATTAAGTTGGTTTCGGCCCCCCTCCGTCTCCCCCCAAATGCGGAGCA
>VFKQ01000378.1 GCA_009885445.1 Anaerolineaceae bacterium
CCTCTCCGGTGTGAGCGGAAATTCGTTGAACCAAACGCCGGTCGCATCGTGGACAGCCGCGGCGATTGCAGGCGCTGTCGGCAAAAATGGCGGTTCGCCCACGCCGCGCGCGCCCCACGGTCCGTTCGGGTCGGGCACTTCGACGATGACCGACTCCACCGATTCGGGAATATCTAAAATCGTCGGAATCAAATATGTGCTGAGTTGGTCGTTGAGAATATGTCCGTCGCGCACTTTCATTTCTTCGAGCAGTGCGTAGCCTTGGGCCTGAATCACTGCGCCCTCGATTTGTCCCTGCACGAGATTCGGATTGATGGCGCGGCCCACATCGTTTGCGGCAACGACGCGCACGAGGCGCACGTGGCCGGTGTCGGTGTCCACTTCCACTTCCACGGCTTGCGCCGAATATGCGTAGGCAAAATTCGGCGTGGCGTGTCCGGTCTCTTTTTCAAACGGCGTGGTCTTCGGCGCGAGATATTTAAATTCGGCAATCGCCGGGCGCTCTTCCAATTTCCATTTCGCCAATGCTAATTCCGCCGCGCCTTTAATGGCATTGCCCGCCATAAACGTCATGCGCGACGCAGATGCCGAGCCGGCGTTTTCTGTCGTGGCCGTGTCCATCACGATGGCCTGCACTTTGTCCGCTGAAACGCCCAACACTTCTGCGGCCATTTGCGCCATCACGGTGTGCGTGCCCTGTCCCACTTCCGCGCCGGCTTGATGCACGATCACTTTTTCAATTTCTGTCGCGCCGTGAATTTCAATTTTGGCCCAGCAATTTTCTGGATACCCAAAACTGAAACCGATATTTTTAAACGCGGATGCAAATCCACGTCCGCGCACGAGCGGACTCTTATTGGATTTTGCCCGCTCAAAATTTTTCCAGCCAAATTTATCCGCCGCCGCTTGCATGACCTGCACGATGCTGACTGGCCCCGGGGCGGGTGTGCCCACCCCGAGCGCGTCGCCGTCTCGAAGCGCGTTGAGCAGGCGAAACTCCACGGGGTCCATGTTTAATTTCTCGGCGAGTTTGTCCATTTGTAATTCGGCCATGTACAAAGCTTGCGGCGCGCCGAATCCGCGAAAGGCGGCGGTGGGCACGTTGTTGGTGTACACGCCGAACACGTCTGCGCTGACGTTTGGAATAAAATATGCGCCAGTGCAAGTAATGGCCGAATTGCCCAACACTTTATTCGACGTGTACATGTACGCGCCGCCATCGGCGATGATCTCGACTTGCGCGGCAACGAGCTTGCCATTTTTATTCGCGCCCCATTTTGCCTTAAGAGTCATCGGGTGACGTTTGGCGTGGCCAATAATTGACTCGCGCCGCGACCAGATAATGCGCACGGGCCGGCGCAACTTCCACGCGGCCAGCGCTAAAACAATTTGCACCGACATATCTTCGCGTCCGCCGAATGCGCCGCCAATGGCGGGATAGATGACGCGCACTTCGCTTTGCGGCAGGCCGAGACAGTGCGCAATTTCGCGCACGTCGGTATGAGTCCACTGTCCGCCGGCGACGACGGTGACGCGGCCTTCATCGTCAATGTAAGCCATGCCCGCTTCGGGTTGTAAATATGCGTGCTCTTGATACGGCGTTTTGTAAACGCCCTCCACGATTACATCTGCATTCGCAAATGCAGAATCAACATCGCCTTTGCGAATGGTGTAATGCACACAAATATTTGAGTCCGCCAGCTCGGGGTGCAGTTGCGGCGCATCGGGCTTCATGCCTTCAGCGGCGTCAAAGACTCCGCGCAGGTCTTCGTAATCCACTTCAATTAATTTGACGGCCTGCGCCGCGATGGCTTCTGTCTCTGCGACGACTGCGGCGACTTGATCCCCTTCAAAGCGGACAATGTCGGTCGCGACGCCCTGAGGAGGGGTTGCGCTGGGTCCGCACAAAACAGGCTGGTCCTGGATTTGGAGTCCGTATTCGTTAACGGGCACATCCCGCGACGTGAACACCGCCAGCACGCCCGCAAGTTTTTCTGCCGCTTCAGTGCGCACACTTTTCACGCGCGCATGCGGCCTGCCCGCGAAAAGCATTTTCATGTGCAGGAGGCCGGGCATCGAGAGGTCGCCGGAATATTCTGTCTCGCCGACGACCTTGCCGCGCGCATCCACGCGCGGGAGTGATTGACCAACAGATTTTGGAAGCATATTAGCGTCTGTATTTCTTAACTTTAATTTTTGGCGGCGGAGCATCCAGTCGCGTGTAACGCGACGGGCCAATGATGCGATAGGTGACTGCATAAAAAACGGAGAAGACCCCGGATACAAACAGAAGCGTGAACAGCGTGGTTATCAGATAGGCATAAAGATTGGGTTGCGACTGAATCCAGTTCAACAAGCCAATCAGCCCGGGCACTTTGAATAACCAGACTGGCATCACCGGGTAACCCAGTAACTGGACGGGGATGGCGAAGCCGGTTTGAAGTGCGTAGCCCACCAGCAATACCGCCAGCGCATATGAGATTACGGGAATAATTAAAAGGACCAGACAACCGATGCCGCGCCAAACGGGATGCGGTTGCTTTACACGGTTGTCTAGGCTGGTGGTCTCGCGCACATATTTACCCATATTTTTTTACCTCACAAATTTTGACTTGCTGATTGAATGGCGTCCACAATTTTGTAATAGCCAGTGCATCGGCACAAGTTGCCGGTGATGGCCTGTTCAATGTCTGCGCGGCTGGGGCGTGGATTCTCCTCGAGCAGTTTCGCCGCAGACATGATGAAGCCGGGCGTGCAATATCCGCACTGCACCGCGCCGTGTTCGATGAAGGCGCTTTGAACGGCGTGTAAGTGACTCCCCTCTCCCGAGTTCTGGAGAGGGGAAGCGAGACCCTCAACCGTGACGATCTGCGCGCCGTGCGCCCTCGGGGCAGGGACGAGGCACGACATGACCGCCTTGCCGTCGAGGAAGATGGTACAGGCGCCGCACTCGCCCTCGGCGCAACCTTCTTTCGTGCCGATGAGCAGGCCTTCTTCGCGCAACAAACGCAGGAGAGTCTTTTCGTGTCCGCTGCTGAAACGATATTCGCGGTCATTGATGCTGGTTTGAATTTCGGCTTCAGGAAAACCAGCGCCGACAACTTGATTCTGCGGCGTAGACTCTTTGCCCCACAACAAAACGGGATTCAGGAAATCGTTTTTCTGGGTGCCGTTGCGCAGATGGGTCAGTGCGCGCGAGGCCAGCACGCGGACCATTTCTTTGCGATAGGCGGCGGAGGCGCGGATGTCGTCTATCGGGCGCGCGGCGTTCATGGTCAACTGCGCGGCTTGGGCGATGACTTCGTCAGTGAGCGACTTGCCGATTAGAAATGATTCCGCTTCGGGGGCGTGGATGATCGTGGGGGCCACGGCTCCCAGCGTGATGGATGCCGTTCGGACAGAACCCGCTTCGAGGGTGAGTACGACCGCGATGTTGACCAGCGAAATGGCCTGGGCGCGGCGCAGAGTCAAACGCATGAAAGTGCCGCGTTGTGAATCGGTTAATGCGGGGAAAGAGATGTCGCTGAGAAATTCGTCGGCTTGCATGATGGTCTTGCGCACGCCGCTATAAAAATCTTTGAGTGCGACAGTGTGTTCGCCGCGTGTTGAAATTAAAGTGACGGAGGCGTTCAGCGCGATGAGCGGCGTGATGGTGTCGTTGGCCGGGGAGGCGGTGATTAAATTTCCGGCGATGGTGGCGCGGTTGCGAATTTGCGGCGCGCCCACTTCCCAAGCCGCGCGGGCGAGGGGATAGGCGCGTTCGCGCAGAAGTGTTGAAGCGGCGGCGGCGTTGTGTGTGACCAGCGGGCCGAGATGAATAATGTTTTTTTCGTCGAGTTGGATTTGGTCGAGGGCATCCACGCGCGTGATGTCTATTAAACAATCCACGCCGCGACGCGTGCCGCGTTCGAGTTCGAGAATCATGTCGGTGGCGCCGGCCACGATGCGCGCGCGCGCGCCTTTTTCGCTTAACAAGCGGACGGCTTCTTCGACACTCTCAACGTTGTAATATTCGTGCCACATGGATTTCGATAGACCTTAAGGAATGCGGATTAATTAATTTCCCATTTCTAAGTTTAGCGTTGCCTTTGGCAGAAAAACCTTTGTACACGGATTACGCGGAAAAAATGGACGCACACGGATTTTTAAAAAAATCCGCGTACTCCCGCAAATCCGTGTACCGATTTGGTTTTTAGGTTTTACGATTTATTTCGAACCCGTGATCACTTCGGCGCGGCGGTTAAATGTATCCACGGCCTGACGGGCCAGCGTGACCACGTTGCGAATCGCGGCGGGCAGGGCGGTTTCATCACCCATGCTGGCTTCAATGTTGTCGAGGCCATGATTAATTTGATCGGCGCTGTCGAAGAAGGCCGAGTCGAAAGTGTAGAGCTGGGCCAGTTCGGCTTCGTTGATTTTTACGGCGTCGAACAATCCGCTCATGCCGTAAGAGGCTGTGCTGATTTTGTCTATGAACATGCGCAATTGCAGGGCGGCTTTTTCAATGTCGTCAATTAACTCCATCAGGCCATTGCTGATCATGTCGGTTTGAATGTTGGTGGCGCGCTTGTGCAGTTCTTCAAAACGGCGCGCAACTGTTTCGCGCATTAATTTATCTGCGGCGCGGCGGCTCTGTCGCTCCACATATCCGTCAAAGCCGGGAATCTTGCCTGCCAATTTGGTGAACATATCCTGCGCACCGGTTACTTTTTCAAAGAAGTCACTCATGTCTGCCTCCGTAAAATATAAAAAGATTGATGGATGAACATGCAACGTGCGCCTCACATTATAGCCTGAGTTCAGAGTTATAATCGAAACAAAAAATGTAACTACTCGGTGGGCGACTTAAGTCGCCACAACATTTGCAAAGCCGATACTTCGTCGGCTGGTTTTTTGCGACGCGACGCGCCACGCCCGAGCAGTTACCAAAAAATACAAAATCTGGAGAGACACATGTCATCAGAACTGAATGAATTGTTGAATGAAATTGAGCACAGCCTGCATGCGGATGGGGCCGCCGTCAGCGTCGTGGACGAGTCTGCGCTGAAAGCGAATCTCGATAAGTTGGTGCGCGCCTCGGCCCTCGCTTCGGGACCCGCTCAGGGTTGGTCCCGTTTTCTGGTGCGTTCTGCCGCCCAGGCCTTGGGCATCTTCCCCGCGTCGATTCATGAGCTGTACCTGGCGCGCGGCCGCGGCGATGCGCCGATGACGTGGGCCACGCCCGCATTTAATTTGCGTGTGCTTTCGTATCACGCCGCGCGGGCCATGTTCCGCGCCGCTTTGCGCATGAACGCGGGCGCATTTATTTTTGAGATTGCGCGCTCCGAAATGGGCTACACCGCCCAGCGCCCAGCGGAATATTCCACGAACATTTTGGCCGCCGCCATCGCCGAGGGATTCCGCGGTCCGGTATTTATTCAGGGCGATCACTTTCAAGTGTCTGCGAAAAAATTTGCCAGCGACCCGCAAGCCGAAGTGCAAGCCGTAAAAGACTTGTGCGTGGAGGCCATCGCGGCTGGATTCTTCAACATTGACATAGACACGTCCACGCTGGTAGACATCAGCAAGCCGACGATTGCCGAGCAACAAACTATTAACATCAATCTTTCTGCCGAGTTGGGCGTGCACATCCGCGCCGTGGAGCCAAAGCATGTGACTGTTTCCATCGGCGGCGAGATCGGCGAAGTGGGCGGACAAAACTCCACCGAAGAGGAACTGCGCGCCTTCATGGACGGTTACGTGCGCGAGTTGGGCAAGTCTGCGCCCGGAAAACCTGGCCTGAGCAAGATCAGCATTCAAACCGGCACGTCCCACGGCGGCACGGTTCTAGCGGACGGCTCTCTGGCCGCTGTGACGATTGACTTCGAGACCCTGTGCAACCTGAGTCGCGTGGCTCGCGCCAATTATGCAATGGGCGGCACGGTGCAACATGGCGCGTCCACTTTGCCCGAAGAGGCCTTCGGAAAATTTGTGGAGAACGAAGCCATTGAAGTTCATCTGGCGACAAACTTCATGAATATGTTTTTTGATAAAGCCCCCGCTGACTTGAAAGCAGAAATGTATAAATACACAGACGTCAACTCTGCCGCCGAGCGCAAACCCGGCATGACCGACGAGCAGTTTTATTACAAGATGCGTAAGAACGCGGTCGGTCCGTTCAAGGCGAAAATATATGACCTGCCGCAAGCAGACTTGGATCGTTTGCATAATGCGTGGGAAGGACAGTTTGCCAGACTCTTCCGTCTGCTGGGCATGCAAGACACCAAGCCCATCGTAGACAAATTTGTCACGCACGCCCCCGTTGCTCCAGACGTGAAATTTTATTTAGGCGAGAGGGTCGCTGAAGAATTGGCCGACGATTTGGCGGATTAGAATCTGGATACAAAATATTTTGCCTGCGGGCAGGGACTCGCTTCGGGCCACAAGGCTTTCCAGCGCCCGATGGCAGAGGGCGCGAAAGTCCTGAACATCATTCAGGAGGTAACTCCGTTTTAGGCATACCAAGGGAGATTTCCGAAGTCTTTACGCCGAGTCTCTGACATGGTTTGCGTGCATACGCCCGCGGCGACACATTTTCACCTTAAAATGCTCTGGTATAATTCCAATCGCGTAAATTTTTGCGCATAGACTTTCAATCAGGAGCCTGTTTTGGCCTTCAATCCGTTCAACTGGCTGTTAGGGTTATTTTCCCTGGATATAGCCATTGACCTTGGCACTGCGAATACTTTGGTAAATGTGCGTGGCAAGGGCATCGTCATCAATGAGCCATCCTGGGTCACCATTGATAAACGCTTGCGCCAGCCCATCGCCATTGGCCTTGAAGCAAAAGAAATGGTCGGACGCACCCCGGCCAATGTCACCGTCGTCCGCCCCTTGCGCGACGGCGTGATTTCTGATTTCGCCATCACCCAGATTATGCTTGAATATTTCATCGGCAAAGTGCATGAGCAAAGCGTCGTGCCTCTGCCGCGCCCACGCGTCATCGTCGGAATCCCAACCGGCGTGACGGAAGTGGAGAAGCGCGCAGTCTACGACGCCGTCATGGCCGCTGGAGCGCGACAAGCCTTCCTCATCGAGGAGCCGATCGCGGCCGCGCTCGGAGCGGGTTTGCCCATCGGAGACATTCACGGCTCGATGGTGGTAGACATCGGCGGCGGCACCACCGAAGTAGCCGTCATGTCGATGAGCGGAGTCGTCGCCTCGCGCTCTCTGCGTGTCGCAGGCGACGAAATGGATCAGGACGTGGTGCAGTATCTACGTAATAAATATAATTTGCTCATCGGCGAAAGTATCGCTGAGCAGGTCAAATGGAAGATCGGCTCGGCTTATCCACTGCCGGTTGAAAAAACAATGGACGTGCGCGGACGCAACCTCGTCACCGGTTTGCCCGAAACCGTCCAAGTGTCATCCGTTGAAATTCGCGAAGCCCTCTCGGGGTCCGTGCAAGTGATCGTCGACACGGTGCGAGACGCCCTCGATGAGATTCCGCCCGAGATTGTCGCAGACTTAATGGACGTCGGCATTTGTCTCGCCGGCGGTGGTGGCCTTTTGCAAGGCTTGGCCGACCGTATTTCAGACGAATTGAAACTGCGCGTGTGGGTCGCCGAAGACCCGCTCACCTGTGTGGCGCGTGGAGCCGGAATGATATTTGAAGACTTTGATCGCTTGAGCCGCTATCTCGTGGGGTTGGAACGCGGCAGTACGCGCCATAGCGCCTGAAAGCCGCTTTCGCGGCGCAGAAAATTTGGCCTATGCGAGATTCATTTTCACGCTCATTACAAACAACAATCCTCTTCCTCTTAGTGGGGGGTATTCTTGCCCTCGCTTTGGGCGGCTACCTCAGCCCAGCCTCGAGCCGCGTCAGCGGCTCTTTGGTCAGCCTGCAGAGCTGGTTTTCCACGCGCTATGTGGCCCTGCAAGAATTCTTCAATGCGCCGCGCGACATCACTTCACTGCGCCAACGCAATGCCGAGTTGGAAGCAGAAGTCTCGCGCTTGCAAACACAGGTCATCTCCTTGCAAGCGCGCGCCGCAGACGCCGACACACTGGCCGCGCTGGTGGATTTCTCCACGTCGAATCCAGAGTCCAGTTATCGCGCCGCATCTGTCATTGGGCGCGACCCCAGCCCGTTTCTACATTATGTAATTATTGACGTTGGCTCCAACGATGGGATTCAGCGCGGTATGCCCGTCGTCACCGCGCAGGGATTAATTGGCCGCGTAGACGCTGTGATTGCCGATGCGGCCCGCGTGCAGTTGATCACCGACCCGGCTTCGGCCATCAACATCCGCTTGCAGACATCCACTGTGGAAGCCATCTTAACCGGCTCGGTCACGGGCGACCTTTCACTTGATCTGATTCCGCAGGGCGCATCCATCGAAGAAGGCGACATCGTGGTCACCTCCGGCCTCGGCGGCGGCTACCCGGCCGATTTGATCATCGGTCAAATTGTGAACATCCGTCAGCGCGATGCGGACTTGTTTCAGCAAGCCTCTGTGCAACCCGTGGTGGATTTTGCGCGGCTTTCGATCGTGCTGGTCATTACCAATTTCCGCCCGGTGAATATCGAGCCGCTGATTCCCATTCCCGCGCCATAGCAAACATGCGTGACCTGGTTGCTTTTCCCGTGCTCTTGTTGAGCGTGTTGTTACAGTCCGCTGTGATGAGTCAGGTGAAACTTTTAGCGGGGTATGCAGATCTGACTTTGGTGGTGGTCATTGCCTGGGCTTTGCAGGACGGCGTACGCACCGCCTGGCATTGGGCACTGGTGGCCTCGGCCATGACCGCTTTTCTTTCCGGCGTGCCGTGGATGGCGGTCTTTGCGGGCAATTTGCTGGCGGTGTTTCTGGCGCAGGCGTTGCAACGCCGCATCTGGCAGGCGCCATTTTTAGCCATGTTCGTGGTCACATTTTTCAGCGCCATCCTTTCCCAAATTTTTGCCTACCTTGCGTTGAGTTTGTTGAGCGCCCCGCTTCCATTTCGCGAGTCTTTTGGTTTGGTCATTTTGCCCAGCGTTTTACTCAGTCTGCTGGCGGGGATTCCTGTCTATTTAATTGTGCGTGACATTGCCCGTTGGGTATATCCCAGCGAGGAGGTTGAATGAGTTCCAGCTCGATTCCGCAATCTGCAATTGACCCACGGCGTTATATCGTGGTCTATGTGGGCGTTGCCGCCGCCATATTATTTATTGTGTATCGTTTAGTCAGCCTGCAAGTGGTGCAGGGCGCAGACTGGAGCGCGCAAGCCGAGGAGAACTATACCCAGGATGTAAGCGTGCCTGCTCCGCGCGGAATTATTTACGACCGCAATGGTTACGTGTTGGCGCGCAATGTCGCTTCGTATACAGTCGTTATCACGCCCGCCAATTTGCCCGACGACGAAGCCGATATTCAAGGAATTTACCGCGACCTGTCTGCGCTGATTGATGTGCCCACTGGCCTGCCGCTTAGCGACGAAAAAATCGAAGAGGCTAAACTGTTTGCCGCCTGTGTTGAAGGACCGGGAATTTCAGAAATGGTGGCTCTGGGCGATTCACTGGCCCCATACACCGGCGTGAAAATTAAATGTAACCTCGGCGAGGAACTGGCCAAGATCGTGCGCGAACGCGCCGTGGACTGGCCCGGCGTCTCTGTGGAGATTGAGCCGATTCGTGACTACCCGACCGGCTCGTTGACCGCGAATGTGATCGGGTTCCTCGGCCCGATTCCAGCAGAGCAGGAGGCGTTTTATCGCGCCCGCCGCTACGTGGCCGGACGTGACAAAGTGGGCTACGCCGGCGTGGAGCTTTCGCTTGACGATATTCTCGCCGGTATTAATGGCCAGCGTGTCATTCAAGAAGATGTGGCTGGCAAAGAATTGGGCAACATCCTGCCGCCGATCTTGCCGGTGCCCGGGAACAACCTGGTGCTGACCATTGACACGCGTTTGCAGCTGGCGGCCTCTGCGGCGTTGACCACCGAGATTAACGAATGGAATGCCTTTTACAACCGAATCCGCATTTCGAGCGGGGTTGTGATCGCCATGAACCCGAAAACGGGCGAGGTGTTGGCCATGGTCTCGTACCCCACATATGAGAACAATCGCATGTCGCTTTTTATTCCCAGTTATTATTTCAATCAGCTCAGCCTTGACCCGCAGAAGCCGATGTTGAATCATGCCATTTCCAGTGAGTTTCCGCCCGGCTCGGTATTTAAACTGTCTACTGCGGTGGGCGCTTTAAGCGAAGGCGTGGTGACCACCAGCACAGTAATCCAAACGCCCGGCCAATTGGTGCTGACTGAAAAGTTTTCACCGAATGACCCGGGCCGTGAACGTCCTTTTGTAGACTGGGTGTATAACGTTAATAACGTCATCAATGAAGCCGGCTTCGGGCAGTTGGATTTTTGGCATTGCATCGCCTTTTCGAGCAATGTCTGTTTTTACAAATTAGGCGGTGGATTCAGGGATGAGATTACACAGGGCCTGGGTATTGAACGTCTGCGTGAATACGCATACGCGCTGGGCTACGGTCAAGCCTCGGGCATTCAACTCCCTGGCGAGCAGGATGGATTGATTCCCACGCCGCAGTGGAAGCGCATCAACAAAGGCGAGAACTGGTCTACGGGCGACACTTATATCGCCAGCGTAGGACAGGGCTATGTTGTGGCCACGCCCTTGCAGGTGTTGATGTCTGGCGCGACGGTTGCCAACGATGGCAAGCTAATGCAACCCACCATCGTGCGCGAAGTGCAGGATAGCGATGGCAACGTGGTTGAAAAATGGTACGACCCGCTGACCGGCGAAGTGAGCGACACAAAATCCAGCGAAGACAGCTATCAGATTTCTCCCTTCACCGCGAATATAAAATGGGACATTACGCAGACGCCGATAATTCGCAATTTCATCTGCGATGGACCCTATTGCACCGACGCCGAAACATTTAGAACTGTTGACCCATTTATTTTGCAACAGGTACAACAGGGCATGCGTTTCGCGGTGACTGAGAATCAGGGCGGCATTCGGCGCGGCACACTGAATCGAGTCTTTGGCGACCCGGCCGAATTCCCGATTGCGATTGCGGGCAAGACTGGCACAGCCGAGTACTGTGATAACGTGGCCCAGCAAAATAATTTATGCGATTTTGGCCGTTGGCCCACACATTCATGGACTTTGGCATATGCGCCGTTTGACGATCCGGAAATTATCATCATGGCTTTTTGCTACAACGGCGGTGAAGGCGCTTCGGTGGCCGGGCCGATTGTGGCGATGGTCATGCAGGCCTATTTTGAACTTAAGGCCATTGACGC
>VFKQ01000048.1 GCA_009885445.1 Anaerolineaceae bacterium
AGACTGGCACAGCCGAGTACTGTGATAACGTGGCCCAGCAAAATAATTTATGCGATTTTGGCCGTTGGCCCACGCACTCGTGGACCCTCGCGTATGCGCCGTATGATGACCCCGAAATTGTGATCATGGCATTTTGCTACAACGGCGGCGAAGGCGCTTCGGTGGCCGGGCCGATTGTGGCGATGGTCATGCAGGCCTATTTTGAACTTAAGGCCATTGACGCGGCCGCCGCTGGCGGCGGATAAATACATGACAAGCGGTATAATTTGCCCACTGCTTCCAAAAACCTGCGCTATCATTTAATTACAAGATTACATGGCCGACCCCAACTCTCTCATCAGCATCAAAGGTCTGCGCGATGGTTTACTCGTCACTCTGGGTAACGCGCCGTGGGAGGAGTTACGCGGCGCATTGATGGAGCAGATTGCGGCGCGGCAATCTTTTTTTCAGGGCGCGCGTGTAGCGCTGGACGTGGGCGCGCAAATTTTTCACGTGAACGACCTCTCTGAATTGCGCGACACGCTTTCGGAACGCGGCATTAATTTATGGGCCGTGGTCAGCGAGTCGCCGACGACGGAGCAGACTTCGCAGTTGCTGGGTTTGGCCACGCGCATCTCGAAGCCGCGTCCGCAGGAAATTACGCAGGCGGCATCTGCAGAATCGGGCCAACAAACTTCGTTGTTTATCGGGCGCACGTTACGCTCGGGCACGCGCATTGAATTTGGCGGACATGTCACCGTGCTGGGCGACATCAACCCGGGCGCGGAGGTGATTGCCGGCGGCAATGTGATTGTGTGGGGACGCATTCGCGGGGCCGTGCATGCCGGGGCGAATGGCGACCCCTCGTCGGCGGTGTGTGGTCTCGATGTGTCGGCGGCGCAGATGCGCATTGCGGGCGAAGTGGTTGAAGCGCCCGATCAGGCTGAATTGCGAAATCCACAAAAAATTTCTGTTGTTGATGGCCGTGCCCGTTTTGAATCGTGGTCGGCTGAATAGGTGAAATGATGACGGCAAAAGTTGTGACGATTACATCTGGAAAAGGCGGCGTGGGCAAGACCACGGCCGTTGCGAATCTTGCCGTGGCGCTGGCGGCGGATGGCGCGAAAGTGGTCTGCATTGACGGCGACATTGGCTTGCGCAATTTGGACGTGGTCATGGGACTCGAGAATCGCATCGTCTACGATATCGTGGACATCATCGAGGGACGTTGCCGATTGCGGCAGGCGATGATTCGCGACAAGCGCCTGCCCGAGCTGTATCTGATTCCGGCGGCGCAGACTCGCGACAAGACGGCGGTTTCGCCCTCCGACATGATTCGCGTGTGCAAGGAATTGCGCCAGGAAGTGGACTGGGTGCTGATTGACTCGCCCGCCGGCATTGAGCGTGGATTCAAAAATTCAATTGCCGCCGCAGACAGTGTGTTGGTGATTACCAATCCTGAGGTCTCTGCGGTGCGCGACGCGGACCGTGTGATCGGCATTCTCGAAGCGGAGGGCAAGGGGTCGCCGCAATTAATTTTAAATCGCTTGAACCCGGCCATGGTTAAAAAACATGACATGCTTTCGGCGGAGGATGTGCTTGATTTGCTGGCCATAAAATTAATCGGCGTTGTGCCCGAGGATAGCGGCGTGATCGTGGGCACGAATCGCGGCAACCCCGTTGCGCTCGACCCGAAGAGTCGCGCGGGCCAGGCCTTTCGTAATATTGCGCGGCGCATGAAGGGTGAGGAAGTTCCCTTCCTTGACCTCGAAGCAGGCGACGGATTGTGGTCGAAGTTGTTCGGGAGGAAGTCATGATGAATTTCTTCTCGCGCAAGCGGCGTAGCGCCGAAAATGCCAAGGAGCGCTTGCAACTTGTGCTGATTCATGACCGCACCAATCTGACGCCCGCTGAACTTGAAGCGCTCAAAGATGATTTGATCGCGACGATTTCGCGGCATGTGTCCATTGACCCGGAGGCCGTGCAAATTGGCGTGGAGGCTGATGGCCGCACGCAAAGACTGATCGCAGATATTCCGCTGAAGAACATTACGCGCCGCGCGCGCATGCGCACTTAGCCTGTCTAAGAGTTAGTTAATCCGATGTTTCGTGGAATTTCATGGCGCCATTTTGACTTTTGGTTGTTGGGCGTGATCGTTTTCGCTATTGCCTTCGGCATTGCAATGATCAGCTCGGCAGTGGCGGGCAACGCAGACATCCTCACTTCGCCTTCGCGTCAATTTTATTTTGCCTTGTTTGGCTTGCTAATCGTTTTCCTTGTCGCCAGCGTGGACTATCATTATTGGACGGCGCTCTTTCGTCCCATGTACGCGGTGATGATGATTCTGCTCATATTCCTGTTCTTCAGCGCGCAAGGCATCTTTGGCGCGGCGCGCTGGTTTCAGTTGGGGACGCTCTTCATTCAACCGACCGAGTTGGCCAAGATCGTGGCTATTTTAATTTTGGCGCGTTACTTCGAGCAGACCAAAGATCAGCCGCGCAACCTGCAATGGATTCTGGGCGGGCTGGCCTGGCTATGGGGATTAACTATCTGGATTTTGCTCCAACCGAATCTCTCGAACGTGGTTGTGTTGATGGTTATTTGGGGCTCGATGATTTGGATCAATGGAATCCAACTCAAGCAATTGGGCTGGTTTGCGCTGACCGGCGTCATCGTTGTAATTGTCGCCTTCCCATTCCTTGAGCAATATCAGCAGGACCGCGTGCTGACATTTTTATTCCCCGACCCCAACGCGAGTTTTGGCGCAACCTATAACGTGCAACAGGCGCTGATTGCCATCGGTTCAGGCGGACTTTTTGGCCAGGGATTTGGTCACGGCACACAGACGCAATTGCGCTTCTTGAAAGTGCGCCACACCGACTTTATCTTCTCGGCCATCTCTGAGGAGTTCGGCCTGATTGGCGGACTACTCGTCATCGGCATTTTGCTCTTCATTGTGTGGAGATGTTTGCGCGCCGCGCGCCTGGCCAAAGATGTTACCGGCGCGATGATCGCCTATGGCGTGGCAATTTTGATTTTTTTTCAGGGCGCGATTAATATTGCCGTCAACCTGCGCATCATCCCGGTCTCGGGCCTGCCTCTGCCCTTTATCAGTTACGGCGGCTCGGGCCTCGTCTCGCTGATGCTGGGTATTGGACTGGTGCAAAGCGTCATCCTGCGCCATCGGCAAATGGAGTTCTAAACAGATAGGAATTACACAAAACCCTAAAACACTACGCTAATCTTCGCGAAGATTGGCGCAGATTAGCGGATAAAAGAATTTGTTCGGCGTAAGTCATAACAGAATTATTTTTTCAACGGAGATTCAATGGACAAAACAACATTCGACAGTATGCTTGAAAAATACGCCGACGTAACAGTCAAAGTGGGGCTGAACTTGCGCGCGGGTCAGCGCCTGCTCGTCCACGCGGACTTGGCCAGCGCGCCTTTTGTGCGCAAAGTAGCTGAGGCCGCCTACAAAAGTGGCGCACGTCTCGTGGATGTGGACTGGGGCGACGAAGCCGTTTCGCGCATTCGTATGGAGCGTTCAGACGCGAACAATCTGGCCGAGATTCCGGATTATATTTTGTCGCGTTTCGAAGACTACTTTTCGCACGGTGACGCCCAGCTGGCTATCTTCTCCTCTAATCCCGATTTGATGGACGGCATAGACCCCGAACGTATATCGATTTCACGCAAGGCCGGTATGGAGAAATTGGGCAAACCACTTTCAAAATATGAGAACGCGCGCAATTGGTGCATCGTCGCCACAGCCGCGCCCGACTGGGCAAAGAAAGTTTTTCCGAATGGTTCTGTGGAAGTGGCGCAGGAAAAACTCTGGGAGGCCATCTTCAAAGCCTGCCGCATTGACACTGCCGACCCGGTTGCAGAGTGGAAACAACATACCGCGCGATTAGAAAAATATAAAGATTATCTCGACACAAAACATTACGCGGCCCTGCATTATCTCGCCCCGGGCACAGACCTGACCATCGGCCTGCCCGACGCGCATCAATGGGGCGGCGCGCAAGAGACTTTCAACAATGGCATCACCAACACCGTCAACGTGCCCACTGAAGAAGTTTTCACCGCCGCGCACATGCACAAAGTGGATGGCGTGGTCAAAGCCACCTACCCGTTGAATCTCGGCGGCGTGCTGATTGATGATTTTAGCGTCACCTTTAAAGACGGGCGCGCGGTAAACGTCAGCGCGAAAAAGGGCGAAGCCGACTTGAGAAAATTAATCGAATCAGATGAGAACGCCGCGCGCCTCGGCGAAGTGGCCCTCGTGCCCAACAGTTCGCCCATCAGCCAGAGCGGCATTCTTTTTTACAACACACTCTTCGACGAAAACGCCTCCTGTCACATTGCGCTAGGTCGCGCCATTCGCACGTCCATAAAAGGCGGCGCAGAAATGACCGACGAAGAATTCATGGCCCACGATGCAAACTTCAGTTTGATTCACACCGACTTTATGATTGGCTCGGGCGAAATAAATATTGACGGCCTCACCGCCGACGGCGCGCGCGAACCCGTCATGCGCAACGGCGAATGGACATTTACACCTTGACCCTCACACCCGCCCGCACCCGCTTTGCTCCCTCGCCCACCGGTCACCTGCACCTCGGCGGCGCGCGCACGGCCCTCTATGCTTATCTGCTCGCCAAACAAACCGGCGGAAAATTTATTCTGCGCATCGAAGACACCGACGTCAAGCGCACCGTCCCCGGCGCCGAGCAGGAGATTATGGATGGCCTGCGCTGGCTGGGATTGGAATACGACGAAGGCCCCGACGTTGGCGGCCCCTGCGGACCTTATCGCCAAACCGAGCGCCGCGACCTCTACAACGTCCACGCTTCGCGCCTCGTCCAAAGCGGGCACGCCTACCCGTGCTTTTGCACCCCCGAGCGTTTAACTCAAATGCGCGAAGCTCAGCAAGCGCGCAAAGAAGCTCCGCGCTACGACGGCCTGTGCCGCAAGCTGACTCCCGAAGATGCCGCCAAACGTATCGCCGCCGGTGAGCGGCATGTGATTCGTTTTAAGATGCCGCACGAAGGCGCCACAGTTGCGCGCGACCACATTCGCGGCGACATCTCGGTTGAGAACAAAAACTTTGACGATGCCGTCGTGCTCAAATCTGACGGCTTGCCCACTTACCATCTCGCCGCGATGGTGGATGATCACGAGATGCAAATCACGCACGTCCTGCGCAGTTCTGAATGGCTGGGAACTTTTCCACTGCACGTTAACATTGTCCGCGCCTTTGGCTGGGACGAGCCGATTTGGGCGCATCTCTCGGTGTTTCTCAAGCCCAGCGGCAAAGGCAAAATGAGCAAACGCGAAGCCGCTGAGGCCATCAAAGACGGGCATTCCATTTTTGTAAAAGACTTGCTCGAACTCGGCTTCACGCCCGAGGGAGTCAACAACTGGTGCGGACTCATGGGCTGGGGCGTCCCCGAAGATGACGTGATGAACATGGATCAAATGATTCAGCGCTTCAGCATAGACAGTCTCACGCCCTCGCCCGCGGCGATTAACTTTGCCAAACTTGACCACTTCAACGGGACGCACATCCGCCTCCTACCTACGGCGGACCTGGTTGCGCGCATCAAACCGTTCTTCACCCGCGCGGGACTCTCGGCCAGCGACGAGATGCTCACCCAAATTGTCCCGTTGCTGCGCGAGCGCATGGTCACCCTGGATGACGCGCTGGAACTGGCGGGATTTTTCTTCCGCGAGTCTGTCTCGCCCAACGCGCAGGATTTGATCGCCAAGGGACTCGACGCGCCCAGATCGGCAGAGATCGCTCGAAGGGTGTATCAAATATTGGTCGGGCAACCCGCCCTTAGTCAGGCCAGTGCCGAACCGGCGTTGAGGGCATACGTCGAAGAAAGCGGACTCAACGTCAATCAAGTTTTTGGAATCCTGCGCGTCGCGGTGACGGGACAAAAAATCAGCCCGCCGCTTTTTGAGAGCATGGAAATTATCGGCCGCGAAAAAATTCTGGCACGATTGGACGCGGCGGTAAATGCGCTTTCGAAAATCGTTTAGCAGTGTGAATAATCTGTAGAGGCGACCCGCCCAGCGAGAGCCAGGCATCTTGGTTTACATTGACGGGTCGCCCCAACTTGAT
Organism: Anaerolineaceae bacterium; assembly: GCA_009885445.1. Classification (GTDB taxonomy): domain Bacteria; phylum Chloroflexota; class Anaerolineae; order Anaerolineales; family Villigracilaceae; genus Denitrolinea. The sequence continues at coordinate 6,113 of VFKQ01000048.1, forward strand.
GAAGGAGTCACCATGAGTGAATCAAAAGAAACAAAAGGCTTTTTTCTCGGCACGTATTTCGAGCGCGATTCGGTTTTGCGCCTGGCGCGCATGGCTGATATTTTTGGCTGGGTATCGTTGTTCATTTATGGCGGACAGGTTCTGCTGTCGTTAACGGTGATGGCCCTGCAACTTGCGCGCGGATTAATTCACCTCGCGGGGATGACGGATTTTGCGCAGCAAATTCTGTGGATCGTGCAACCCATTACGCCCGGGCTGTGGTATTTTGTGGGCTTTCAGGGTGTGGGACGGCTGTTGTTAATTCTGATGGATATCGAAGACAGCCTGCGCCGCGCGGCGCGTAAATGACTCCTTGCCCGAATGAAATCGCCGTGCTAAAATACTCGTCGCTGGATCATTGGGGGCTCGTCTAATGGCAGGACGACTGACTCTGAATCAGTTAATATTGGTTCGACTCCATTGCCCCCAGCAGAAAGAGACTCCCGTGATGGGAGTCTCTTAATTTAATTGGTTCTATGAAAACCTGGTGTGCACGCAAACCAGGTCAGAGACTTGGCGTAAAGACTTCGGAAATCTCCCTGGATGTGCCTAAAACGGAGATACCTCTTAAAGATTTCCGAAGTCTGAATCGGGTGACAACTTTTGCGTGCACACAAAACCTGACATGCCTCCATGAAAGCCTGGCGGCAGAGCGTAAATGTCCACGTATTGGCTGTGGTTAACATCGGCCACGATGAGACATGTCAGGTTTCCTATAGCGATGACTGTCACTTTGTTTTCACAACTACTCCCCAGCTTTATTAATCGAACCAGCGCCGCTGATTCTTTCTTCCACATTCGGGTCGCCGTAGTAATCGATCGAACCGGCGCCGCTGATGATGGCGTTTGTGCTTGGAGATCGTAGCGAAAAGACTTGTCGCCTGCTTTGGAAAAACATTCCTGAAACGTATAAAAACTGTTCTACCTTCAGCGATTTTTGGGATGCTTATAAAAAAGTGTTTCCAAAAGAGACACATCGCAGTGTCGGCAAGGAGCGCAGAGATA
>VFKQ01000308.1 GCA_009885445.1 Anaerolineaceae bacterium
CGTGCCCAAGAAAACTCTGCCCAGCAAAGAAGAAATTCTCAAAGATTACCGTCTCGCCTACCAGTCGCGGCAGGCGAGTCTTATTGGGCGGCGCGAGGTGCTCAGCGGCAAGGGCAAGTTCGGCATCTTCGGCGACGGCAAGGAAGTGGCCCAACTCGCCATCGCGCGCCACTTCCGCAAAGGCGACTGGCGCTCGGGCTATTATCGCGACCAAACCTGGATGTTCGCCCTCGGCGTCAACAACATCCAGGAATTTTTTGCGCAACTCTACGCCGACGCGGATGTGACGCGCGAACCCATGTCTGCGGGGCGCATGATGAACGCGCACTTCGCCTCGCGCTTCCTCAACCCGGATGGCTCGTGGATGAATCAAACCGAACTCTACAACGTCGCCGCGGACGTTTCGTCCACGGGCACGCAGATGCCGCGCTCGGTCGGCCTCGCCTACGCGTCCGTGTTGTATCGCAACCTCCCCGAATTAAAACAATTTTCACAATTCAGCAAAAACGGCGACGAGATCGCCTGGGTCACCATCGGCAACGCCACCACCGCCGAGGGCCTGTTTTGGGAAACCGTCAACGCCATCGGCGTTCTGCGCGCGCCCGCCATCATCACCATCTACGACGACGGCTACGGCATCTCGGTCCCCAACGAATTTCAAATGGTCAAGAGCAACGTCGGCGAATTATTGCAGGGCTTTCAACGCGCCGAAAATTCAAAAGATGGTTACGACATTTATCGCGTCAAAGCCTGGGACTATCCCGCGCTCCTCGACGCCTATCAAGCCGCGTCCGAAATCGCGCGCCGCGACCACGTCCCTGCCATCGTGTACATCAACGAAGTGACTCAACCGCAGGGTCACAGCACGAGCGGCTCGCACGAACGTTACAAGACTCCCGAACGCCTGCAATTTGAAATTGACTTCGACTGCCTGACGCGCATGCGCGAGTGGATTCTCGAACAGCGCATCGCGTCCGCGCCCGAGCTGGCCGAAGCGGAATCAGCCGATCGCACCTTTGTCGAGTCCACGCGCAAAGAAGCGTGGGACGCGTTCATGGCTCCCATCCTCGAGGAGCGCGGACACGTGATGGACATGCTCGACGAGATCGCGGGCAGTTCGAGTCACGCGTCAGAGTTGCAGGATGTCAAAGAGCGGCTGGCCGCTGTCCCCACGGTGGCGAGGCGTGATATTCATGGCGCGGCGCACGAGGCGCTGAGAATCCTGCGCGACGAAGCGCATCCGTCGAAGCAGGTTTTAATCCAATGGACGCATGAACATAATGAAGCGAACGAAAAACGCTACGGCGAAAATTTGTACAGCAACAGCGCGTTGCGCATCGATGAAGTGAAGCCGCAATATTCAAGCGCGTCGCCGACGCTGATGGGTTTTGAAGTGGTCAACGCAAACTTCGATGCAATTCTCGGGCGCGACCCGCGCGTGATTGCCTTCGGCGAAGACGTGGGCCATCTCGGCGACGTGAATCAGGGCTTCAAAGGCATGCAGGAAAAATATGGCGAACTGCGCGTCAGCGACACGGGCATTCGTGAAGCGACGATTTTGGGGCAGGCCATCGGCATGGCCATGCGTGGACTGCGCCCGATTTGCGAAGTGCAATATTTGGACTATTTGATTTATGCGTTGCAAATTATGTCTGACGATTTGTCCACACTGCGCTGGCGTTCCGCTGGCGGACAGAAAGCGCCCGTCATCGTGCGCACGCGCGGACACAGACTCGAAGGCGTGTGGCACTCGGGCTCGCTCATCGCGGGCATCATTCATCTCGTGCGCGGCATGCACGTCCTGGTTCCGCGCGACATGACTCGCGCCGCTGGTTTTTACAACACATTACTGCAAGCCGATGAGCCTGCATTGGTCATCGAAGTTTTGAACGGTTATCGTGTCAAAGAAAAACTGCCCGATAACATCGGCGCGTTCACCGTTCCGCTCGGCGTACCCGAAACGATTCGCGCGGGCAGTGATGTGACCATCGTCACCTACGGCGCGTGTTGCCGAATCGCCCTCGACGCGGCGGACAAATTGTCGAAGGTCGGCATCGAAGCCGAAGTGATCGATGTACAGTCGCTTTTGCCGTTTGATATTCATGGGAAAATTGTCGAGTCACTCAAGAAGACCAACCGAGTCCTGTTCGTCGACGAAGACGTCCCCGGCGGAACAACAGCCTACATGATGCAGGAAGTCATCGAAAAACAAGGCGGCTACTATCATTTAGATTCCCCCGCGCGGACTCTCCCCGGCAAATCCCACCGCCCGGCGTATGGCTCCGACGGCGACTACTGGTCCAAGCTGAGCCGCGAATCGATCTTCGAAGGCGTCTACGACCTCAACGCCTCCACGGGAGC
>VFKQ01000248.1 GCA_009885445.1 Anaerolineaceae bacterium
CCGGCGGGACTCAAGAGCCGCTCGACCCGGTGCGTGTGCTGACGAATCGCTCCTCGGGCAAACAAGGTTACGCGGTTGCACAGTCCGCGCTGGATATGGGCGCAGACGTGACTCTGGTCAGCGCGCCGACGGCACTGACTCCGCCAGTGGGCGCGCGAGTCGTTCAAGTGGAGACGGCGAAACAAATGTTGGAGGCCGTCCTCGCCGAGTGCGCGGATTGTGACGCGCTGATCATGTCTGCGGCGGTTGCGGATTTTCGCCCAAAAGTGTCGGCGGCGAGTAAAATAAAGAAACGTGACGGCATTCCGCACGTGGAACTCGAAGCGACGGAAGATGTCCTCGAAGCGGTAACCCGCCTCGGGCTTGTCCTGAGCGAGGTCGAAGGGCGCGAGTCGAAGCGCCCTCGGGTTGTCGTCGGGTTTGCGGCGGAGAGTCTGAATCTGCTGGCGAATGCGGCTGAGAAGTTGACGTCGAAAAAATTGGATTTGATTGTGGCGAATGACATCTCCGCGAGCGATGCGGGGTTTTCTGTTGAGACAAACCGCGTCACGTTTTTGTTTGCGGATGGAAAGAGCGAAGCCTTGCCGTTGATGAGCAAGAGCGAAGTGGCCGATGTGATTATGCAACGCGTTGCAAATATTTTGGAGCATTGATGCGTATTTTGGTAATCTCGGATATTCATGCGAATTACGATGCGTTCGAAGCGGTGCTGGGGGATGCTGGCGCCGTTGACGAGACGTGGTGCCTGGGCGATATTGTGGGCTATGGCCCCGACCCGAATTTGTGCGTGGAGTTGGTGCGCGATCAGCCGCAGTTGACTTGCCTGTTGGGCAATCATGATGTGGCGGTGATCGGGCGCATGCCGGTGGTGGCGTTTAATAGCGACGCGCGGCGCTCGATTGAATATCAGCAAAAAGTAATGACGGCGGACAGTGTGGACTTTTTACAATCACTACCCGAGAATTTAAAGGTGCGCGGCGAAATCTCGCTGGTGCATGGCAGTCCGCGCGACCCGGTGTGGGAATATATTTTGAACTCGATGACGGCGCGTTTAAATTTTGAACATTTCGACACGCCGTATTGTTTTGTGGGTCACACACATTTGCAGTGCATGTTCCAAATGGACGAGGCGCGTGACCGCGTGACGCTCGGCTCGCCGCGAGTGGGCGAGGTGCATCAGATGATTCCGCGCGGAATTTACAACCCGGGTTCGGTGGGCCAGCCGCGTGACCGCGACCCGCGCGCGGCCTATGCCATTTACGACAGCGAAGCGCACACCTGGGAGCCGCGCCGTGTGACATATGACATCCCCGCAGTGCAGGCGCGCATCCGTGAGTTGGGATTGCCGGAGAAACATGCAGTGAGGATTGCGGAGGGGTGGTGAGGGAAAAGATGAAGGATGAAAGCGTTGCCCTGAGCCTGTCGAAGGGATGAAGGGGAGGGGCGAGATAGGGGGTGCGAGATGCGTTTTTACTTTTTACGCACCGGAACATTAACGCGGGGCAAGGCGTCCTTCGGGCGAGAAATCGCCGATTCAAAAAAGGAGAAAAGAAAATGAAACGTATCTTATTTGGTTTGATGGTGCTGACCTTGGCGTTGACTGCTTGTGGGGCACGGGCTAACAGTGAGTTTTCCACCATTTCATCTGACCTTGGCGCGCCGAGCGCTGGTGGAAATGGTTTTGCCCCGCAAGAGTCTTTTGGCCTGCCGGGTGATGCTGGTAAATCTGCCGATGGCCTCGTTGCAAACTCTAACACGGTAGAGCGCATGGTCATCAAAAACGCAGACATGTCGGTGGTGGTGAAAGACCCCAAGGCTGAAGTGACGAACATCAGCAAAATGGCCGAGGCCCTGGGCGGTTATTTGGTTTCATCAAATGTCTATGAGGCTTTCGCGCCCAGTGGTGTGATGGCGCCCGAAGCGAACGTGGTTGTGCGCATCCCCGCCGAAAAACTGGACGAGTTCATGAAAACCATCAAAGATGGCGCGACTGAAGTGCAGTCTGAAAACGTCAACGGCACAGATGTGACGAGCCAGTATATTGATCTCGAGTCGCAACTCAAGAATCTACAGGCGGCAGAGTCGCAATTAATGGAGATCATGAAAGGCGCCGTCACCACCGAGGATGTGCTCAACGTCTACAATCAACTGACCTCCATTCGCGGGCAAATTGAATCGATCAAAGGTCAGATGAAATATTTTGAAGAGTCCGCCGCGCTGTCTTCGCTGAGTGTGCGCCTGATCGCCGAGGAAACTGTCCAACCGATCACCATCGGCGGCTGGCACCTGAGCGCGTGGGCCAGCGATGCTGTGCAGGGCTTCCTTAACTTCCTGCAGGATTTCACCGAGTTCACGATCACCTTCCTGCTCGACTTCCTGCCGCGCCTGGTGGTTATCGGCATCGTCTTCGGCCTGCCGCTCCGCTGGCTGTGGCGCAAGATGCGCGGAAGTAAGTCCGCCGTGCCGGTGGAAGAAAAGAAATAAGCAAAATTCAGAAACCCGTTTTCCGCCAAAGGCGAGAAAACGGGTTTCTTCTTTCTTGGAGCGAAGGGTATAATTTTTGCAATGGAAAAACTCATTCACCAGGCCCGCGAACTTTTCAACGTCCACCTCATCGGGCGGCAAGTGCTGGCCCTCGGCGCGTACGAAAAAGAATTGCTGGATTGGAATCAGAAATTCAACCTGACGGCCATCCGCGACGTGGACGGAATCCGCACCAGGCATTTTCTGGATTCATTTTCCTGCGTCCTGGCCTGGAATGAAAACCCGCCCGCGCATCTGGCCGACGTTGGAACGGGCGCCGGCTTCCCGGGCCTGGTTCTCAAGATACTTTATCCCGCCATGCGCGTCACGCTGGTGGAGTCTGTGGGCAAGAAAGTTTCGTTCTGCAAACACATCGTTGAGACGTTAAAACTCGAAGGCATCGAACTCGTCCACGCCCGCGCTGAAGACGTGGGACAAAACTTGAAGTATCGTGAAAAATTTGATTGGGCCGTCGGGCGCGCAGTTGCTAAATTGCCGGTGTTGTGCGAATATCTTTTGCCGCTGGTCAAAGTCGGCGGGACGATGCTCGCCCAAAAAGGCGAAAGCGGACC
>VFKQ01000374.1 GCA_009885445.1 Anaerolineaceae bacterium
AATCTCTCGGGGTTTTCCAGTGAATCTGCCCTCATTATAGGCATGGCTTTTGGGGTAATCATTGTTGGGGCGATCACCGGAATCCCATACGCTATTTCTTTTGCAACAGCAAAGGAAGCAGATCAGGTCAAGGAGTGAGTCTTTGTTTACTTCACCGTCACCCACACACCAACCATTACGATGGTCAGCCCCACCGCCCGCGTCACATCCAGCGGACGGCCTGCGGAGCCGAGCAGGGCGTAATGGTCGAGCAGCGTGCCGACGAGCAACTGTCCCGCCACGATGGCGGTCACGGCGGCGGCCACGCCCACGCGCGGAATCATGTAACTCATCGAGGCAATCACCACCAGCCCGAATGCGCCCGCTGTCAGCGTGTACCAGGGGACACTGCGCCATTGTCCGAGTCGGTGACCGAGAATCAACAGCGGAATCAGTGCCACCAGCGCCCCGCCGATGTGAACAATGAACACGCTTTCGAGTACGCCCAGTCGCTGACTGAGCATACTGGCCAGCGGACTTTGTAACCCAACTGCAACCCCGCCAGCCAGCCCAATGATGATAATTAGGAAAACCGCTTCCATGTGCCTGTCCTTTGAACCTGGATTTTCAAACATCATAACTCAGCTTACACGATCAGCCACAGAGCACACCGAGTTTTTGAGTTTTTCTTCTCTGGTTTTCTCTCCCGTAAGAACATCGGGACAATGTGTGAACTCTGTGGCAAAGACTTTTTCAGCACCCCTCGCAAGTTTCTTGTCGCACCTTATTTAAAGTGATAAACTGACACAAATGACCGCTTCAATTTTAGTCGTCACCCCGCATAATAGCTTCGGCTCCATGCTCCGCTCCAGCCTTGAGGAGACGGGGCATTACCGCGTCTTCACCGCCGCCGACGAACCCACCGCCCTCATTCAACTTAAAACCCAACAATGCGCGCTCGCCTTTTTGGACTTGGACCTCGGGCTGGACGCCGCCATCGAAATTGGCCGCTCCCTGCGCGTGCTCAAAACGGACGTCGAGTTGACCATCGTCACCGATGAGGCCACGCCTCCCGCGCTGGATATTTTGCGGCCGTGGAGCTTGCTCCGCAAACCATTTTACATGCCCGAATTGCTCGAGATGCTCGGCCCCATCGCCGACGCCAAACAAAAACCTGTATCCCAAAAACAAGCCACTCAAAGCAAATCAACTCCCATACAAACCGTGCAAGATGACCCGGCTGATCTGACCTGGCTTCAAGACGTGAACAAGGCCGCGCAACGTCTCACGCGTCTCACGCTTGAGTCATCTGCGCAAGCGGCGCTGATTACGCGCGGCAAACAATTATGGGCCTACGCCGGCGGACTGTCGCAGGAAACCGCTGGCGAACTCGTGCGCCTCATCACGCGCAACTGGGACGAACAAAACGGCGGCGACCTGCTGCGCTTTGCGCGCCTCGAAACCACCCACGCCGAGCACATGCTTTATGCCACCACACTTTCGGTAGACACAATCCTCGCGCTGGTCTTCGACGCCGAGACGCCTTTTAGCACCATCCGCGCGCAGGCCAACTCGCTGGCCCGTTCGCTGTCCGTTGAAAAAACCGGCGCGCTCACCGCGTTCAAATCTGATACGGCCAAAAAGGTCAGAATCAATCGTCCCGCGCCTGTGCTCAATGAAGATGGCGAACCCGAACTGCCCTCCATTATGGGCATCATCTCTGATATCCCCTCGCCCAAGCCGCCCCCGCAACCCGCCTTTCAGCCTGTCAGCCAGGAAATGCCCATTGAAATGCAACCCGCCGCACCGGTGGTAGTGAGTTCGATTGTCAGCCACGAATCCTCCCCGGCCATCCGTCTCGGCGATCTGCTGGTGGGTGAATTGGACGTCACGGTGAAACATCAGGCGCAAGAATTGGACGTGACCGCGCCCTCGAAGCCACAACGCCCGCCCACGCCGGTTCGCGCTCCCCAGCCGGGTGAGCTGGATGAAACCCGCCCGCACTCGATTACCGAGGTGGCGGGTCGGGTGATTCTGGAGCCTGCCTCTCCGGGACTGTACCAGCTCAACTACGCCTGCCTGATGGTGCCGCGCTTTAGCTCGCACTATCTCACTGGCGACCTGGCCGACCATCTCGGCACGTGGCTTCCGAATATTTGTGTGGCCTTCGCCTGGCGACTCGAGTTCCAGGCCGTGCGCCCCGAGTACATGCAGTGGGTGGTCAGTGTGCCGCCGAACACTTCGCCGGGCTACCTGATGCGCATCATGCGCCAGCAGACCTCTGAAAAAATATTTGCCGAAATGCCGCGCCTGAAAAAAGAAAATCCCTCCGGCGATTTCTGGGCGCCCGGCTATTTGATTATGGGTGGCACGCAACCGCATCCGCAACAATTGGTGAAAGACTACATTAAACAAACCCGCCAGCGCCAGGGACAAATCCAACCGCGCAAGTAGGCGCGCATTTTTGTCAACGTTGCAGGGCGTGTGGAGATTCTCCGCGCGCCCTTTTTATTAACTGACCTTACGCAAAACAAATGGTTTTCGCGGTTGTAGGGCGACATAAATGTCGCGTTACGAACACAACCGCATAAGGCGAACCATTACCGTCCAAAAAAAAGAGGAGCCAGCACATGCTGGCTCCTCTTTTTGAATTTCGAGTTCAGTATCAGGGGTAGATGGTGATCGAGTCGATGTTGACTTTCTTGTTGGTGCTGATACTAACGATCTTGATGCTGTGTTGGCCGGCTGAGAGGGGTGTAAAAGTGTACTTGAGATTGCACTTCGCGGTCAGGCCGTACTGGTTGATGGTGGCCTTCAACACATCGTCCACATATACGGTGATTTTTCCATACGTAGAATTTACACAGTAGAACAGGTCAAACTTACCGCCATTGAAAACAAATATGGCTGAATTGCCCAGCGTGGACGTGATGTGGACGTTGGTGCCCTGCGCCGAACTTAAGGTGGTCTGAATCCAAGCGCCGGTATACTTCCACGCGGGGTCCGGATTCTGGTAGGGGCCCGCCACGGCAACGATGCCGCTGTAAGCAGACGCCGCTGAGGCCGGGTTGGAGAGCGCGCTGGTGTTGGGACCTGTCAGCGTGGTGCCAGAGAGTGAGTAGTTGTCATCTGTTGTGCGCACGGCGAAATAGTAGAGCACGCCCGGGGCCAGCCCACTGACGATCATGCTCTCGGCGGTGCCGGGTAAATGTGGCGCGGGGATTCCTGTGATTGGCTTTTTTGCCACCGCGAAATTTGCCAAAGTGATCGGGGTGGTGGAATAGCGCACATCATATAATTTGGCGATGCCTGCACTGCCATCGTCGCCGGGGGCCGTCCAGGTCAGGTTGACCGTTCCGTCTGTTACGCCGGAGAGCGCGTTCAGGTTGGTGATGGCCCCAGGCGGGGTAGAATCTTGCGCCGCGAAGAACTCCACGGCGTCCACATTCACGGTGGCACTGGCACGCACGAACTGAGCGGTGTGATAGCCTTCAGTGAGCATGGGGCTGAGCCAGGTCTGGTTATAGGCGACAAGAGATTTTTTCTGCGCAACCGTGGCCGGCAGGCCGCCGTCAATGCTGACAGTCAGGTTTCCATAGTTAGTATTCTTGGTGTAGGTCAGGCGCAGTTGGTTGCCATAAAATTTAACAGTCACGGGATTCGTCCCCGAGGTCTGGTGCACCGATCCCAGATAGGCCTTAGACTGATTACTCACGCTCCAACCAGAGGGGTAAACAAAAAGACTGGTGTCCTTATTGTCATATTTGCCCGGGCCAGCGTAACCCGGCAGGGAAATATTAAGCGTCATATAGTCGCTGAATGCATAAGGCTCATGCACCGGGCCGAATTCTTTTTCGGGGGCGCTACTAGATGTGAATTGAATGACTTCAATATAGTAGGTGATGCCCTGTGTGGCAGTGAACTGAACTTGAGATTGTAAGTTTAAAGGGCTATCATCATTACATGCCACTTCGGTCAAAATCAAACGCGTACCAGTCCAAACCGCGATGATGGTGTCGAAGCTACTGCCGAACGTATTGATATCCACCAATCCCGAAATAGGCGAAGTGTAGGTGTACCAGATGGTGTCCTCACCGGGATTTCCGAATCCACAAATATCCGGATCGTCTATATGTTGGGTTGAATCAACAAAGGTGGTTTGATCCATGATAATTTGGGCCGGCGCAGAGGCGATGTTGACAGCGGCATCGAAATCATCATTGGCCGGGGCCAGCGCAAAGGCCGGGCCGGTGGTGCTCAGCGCCAGCGCCAGCGCCAAAACAGGCGAAAATATTCGCCACGAAAGTCGGGAGTGCAAAATTTTTGTGTTCATTGAATTTCTCCAGGGGGCGTTTCTCACGCGATGAAAATACAGCGAAATCAGGCAGGTTCAGTAAAGCGATTCTATATCCATAATGATGAAAGCGCGCCCACAAATTTGTCAGGCTGGTACTAATGGGCAGATGCCGGTTTAATGCACAAATACACATATGGGCATATCGGCTATAACAAAAAAACGGGTCAGGCATTTCTGCCTGACCCGTTTCAAAGTAAGTTGAAGTCGCTAGAATTTATCCGTTTGAAGATTAACAGAAGTCAGGGTAAGCTAAGGCAAACACTCGGCCAAGAGGTAGTCAATGCCGACCCTGCCCGACTCGTATTACGCCGCCTTCGCAGAAATGGACGGCAACTCACATCACGAGTTAATCGTCGCCGAACAAAACGGGGAAGTCGTCGGCACTTTGCACCTGATATTCCTGCCCTCGCTCAGTGATCAAGGCGGCACGCGCGCGCAAATCGAATCGGTGCGCGTGGACTCACGAGTCCGCAACCAGGGCGTTGGCCGCGAGATGATGCTCCACGCCATCCAGCGCGCCCGCGCCAAAGGCTGTGTGCTCGCGCAACTCACCGCGCACGCCACGCGCAAAGATGCGCACCGCTTTTACAAAAGTCTCGGCTTCAGCGCTTCGCACGCGGGGATGAAACTTTCGCTCAAATGATCGCGCCGTCGCTTTGCAAATGCTCGACGAGCGCCGCGTGATTTTGGATACTCTGCAAAAGAGGGCGTGTTGACTCTGGATGTGCCCGCGAATCAACTTTCGATGGCGGTGATTAATCGTTATCTGGCGTTGAAGGCGAGGACGATGCTTTAGTTGGGTGGTTTGATAGTTCGTGGGTAACCATGGCGAGATTCGTAATTCTTGAGAAAATTTTAAACTGCGAAGGCACGGGGGCGCAGAGACTTAATACTCTGTGGCTTCGTGGTAAATGCTCTTGTGTTTTACGACCAGCGATATTCTGCCTTGCTTTTTTCATGCCCCGCAAAGAACAAATATGAATATAGCAAAACCCCGCTGAGGATGCCGACTGTCCATTTAATTTCTGCAGGGATGGTTTCAGACGGCGAGATGAAGCCTTCGATGGTGCCGGCGATAACCAATAATGGCACCGCGCCGCCGAGCAGTTGCACGGCTTTACGCGCGGCTTGCGCCAATGCATCGCGGCGGCGCATGAGGCCGGGACGCAACAATGCCCAGCCGAGCATCAACCCCGAGCCGCCGGCCATGAAGATGACGCTCAACTCGATGACGCCATGACCGATGACGAAGTTGGCCAGGTCCATGCCGATGCCGTGGTAAGCCGTCAGCCCGAGCAGGCCGCCGAGGATGAGTCCGTTCATCACCAGCACGTAGACGGTTAATAGTCCGCCCGAGACACCGCTGGCGAAAGCCAGAAACGAAACGCGGATGTTGTTTGTCATGATGAACGAGGATATAAATGGGCGCTCGGCAACGGGGATGTCAATCCAAAGTTCTTTATTTTCAACAATCGGAATCAACGCATGCACGCCTTCAGGAAGCAGGCGCGTGGCCGAAGCGGGGTTCGTGTAAATTGTGAAGCCCACCAGCAGGGCGGGAATGACAAATAGCAGAAAAGCCACCAGCGTGTAAATAAATGTCTCGCGGAATAAACGCGGGTAGCCGCGCAAAACAAATTCCTTAACGCTGTTCCAGGCCAGCGCCTGACCCTGATACATGAGCGCATGCGTGCGCGCCACCAGTTGATTCAACGCACGCGTAATTTGGTGTGTGGGAAAGTCGCGCTTGGCCAGCGCCAAATCCGAGCTGGCGGCGCGGTACAGGCTGGCCATCTGTTCGATGTCGGCGGTGGAGAGTTTGCGCAGGTTGCTTTGCGCGCGCTCCACGAGTTGGGTAAGCGCGTCCCACTCTTTGCGACGAGACTGGTAAAATTCATCTGCTTTCATAGTGAGGCAATTATACAATAGACCCTTTGGGAAAGCTTTCATTTGCCACAGAGCACGCAGAGTTTTTTGAGAAAAGCCATCAAAACTCTTTTTTCTCTGAGTTCTCTGTGGCTGGATTTTCCACTGCTCTACGAGGCTTAATGCAACCATCCAACGAAATGCTGCAGATTGACACGCCCGAAAACGTCACGTTTGATTACGACGTCTCGGGCATCGGCTCACGCTTTCTGGCCGCGCTGGTGGATACGATTCTCATTATCGTGATTCAGGCTGTGGTCCTTGGCGCGCTTGTCTTTGCGTTCAACAATGTGGACAATGAAACTGTCAACGCCTGGGCATTGGCCATCCTCGGTTTGATCAGCTTCGGTTTTTTCTGGGGCTATTACATTTTTTTTGAAATCGCCTGGAACGGCCAGACCCCCGGCAAACGCTGGACGGGCATCCGCGTGATTCGCATGGACGGCACGCCCGTGGCCGCCACCGAAGTCGTCATCCGTAACCTCGTGCGCATCATTGACTTGCTTCCGACGGCTTACGGAGTGGGCGTGCTTTCGATGTTCATCACCGCTAAATCGCGGCGTGTCGGCGACTTGGCGGCGGGCACCGTGGTCGTGCATGATCGCCCCGCCACGCGCTCCATCGCGGACCTGCAAGCGGATCGGGCGAGAGCACTGGCCTCTGTCAGCGCGCGCCTGCCCGTGCCTGCAAACTTCCCCATTGAGCGGGTCACCGAGAGGGACGTTCAGTTGATTGAGGAATATCTACTGCGCCGTTATTATTTGAACAACCGCGAGCAAATGGCGGCGCACCTGCTCGGGTCGCTCACAACCCGCCTCGGGCTGGGACATGATGCGTTCCCCGTCGCCGAAGCGGATGAACTGCTCGTGTCCATTTATCGCGCCGCAAGTCCGCGCGCAAGCGCATCCATTTAGTTAAAGGAGAATAACATGTCTGAAATGATTCCCGAAAAGAAGAATAACACCACGCGCAATATTTTGATCG
>VFKQ01000284.1 GCA_009885445.1 Anaerolineaceae bacterium
ACTTTTCACGAGGGATGACCAGCAGGCGCGCCTCTTTGTGAGTGGCGCGCGCGGTGGCGGAGCGCAGGCCTTCGTCTACCAGCGCAACTTCGCCGAACGACTGACCGCGCTTGAGTGTGGCAATCGTCGTCTCTTCGCCGACGGCGCCTATTAGAATGTCCACCTCTCCGCTGGTGATGACATACAACTCGTTGCTGCTGCTATTTTCGCGAAAAAGAATCTCGTTTGCCTTGAGGCTGATTTCCTGACAAAGATTTGCAACCAATTCAAGTTGTGTGGTTGTAAACTTATAGAAAATATCGCTTTGCTTCAGGTAATTAACAATTGATGTGGCCATGCCGATTCATAAACCTTTATTCAGGAATGAGTACAAAGAGCCAATCCAGCGGCTGGACCTGCACGCCGTTGACCCAGATTTCCCAATGCAGATGCGGACCGGTGACGCGGCCCGTGCTTCCGATTTTGCCGATCAGCTGTCCGGCGTTGACGAAATCTCCAACCTTCACATAAATTTCATCCTGATGCCAGTATCCTGTGTAGACGCCTTCACCGTGATCGATGATGGTGGCATTGCCGCGCACAAATAAATTTTCGGCGAACACCACCACGCCCGGGGCGGGTGCGTAAATATCAAAAGGATGCGCGTCTGAGCAAATGCCAAAATCGAGGCCAGAGTGAAAACCGAAATAAGTGCCGCCGTTATAGGTGCGGCGCAAACCATAAAAACCGCGCACACAATATTGTGGGTCAACAGGCAGGGCGAATGGATTCTGCCAATATCTTTGTGGCGTAATCGGGGCGACAACATCTACTATTCTTTGTAGTTCCGGTTCGATGACGGCTGGGTCGAGCGTGGCGGGGTCAACCGTTAAAGATTCTTCCGCAAAGCCTGTGGACTTGACCAAGACCATTTGTTCATAGGATTGCAAACTTCCGTCAGGGAGAGTCATGTCAATGCGCAGGGGATAGGCGCCGGGTTCGAGCATGGCGTGTACGCCTTGCAGGGCGGCGAGACGTCCATCAGGTAGGACAAAGAAATGCAAACTGTGGTCAAGGAACATGCCGCCGAGGCTTGTGCCGTTTTGCGCTTGAATTAAGATTTGCGCAGTACCCCCTTGTTTGAGCGGCAGGGTCTTTACTTCGGCGCTGAGGATGGCGGAGGGAAATCCGCCGGGGGTGTTGGCGCTGGACTCACCCGGGTAGTACAAAGCGTCGCCGGGCAAACCCGCTATGGGCGCGGAAAGATCGTTGACTGTCGCCAGAGTCCAGATGTCGGTGTTTTGTCGCACGGCGAGTTCGAGCATCGATTCGCCGTTGTGAGCGGCGGCGCGCGCGGTGTAGGTTTTGGCCGTGTCGCTTTGAGGGATGATTAAACTGACGCCTACATATAATTCGCTGGGGCTGACGATGCGGTTGAGGCGTTTGAGAAGATGCAGGGGCACTTGCGTGGAACGCGTGAGGCCGCGCAGGTTGTCGCCGAAGCCGACGATTTTTGTGTCGAGGATTCCGCTGATGCCCTCGAGGCCGGGGATGATAACCTGCTGACCTGCGGCCAGCAGGTTTGGGTCGCTGATGCCGTTGGCTTCCATGAGTTGCGCTACAGTGATGTTGAAGCGCACTGCAATGGAGGATAACGTGTCACCAGGTTGGACGATGTAAATTGGCCCGCTGGTTTGTGCGGCGGCGGGCGAGGAACTGATACTGATGATGACGATTAGTAGTGCGAGAATGGTTTTACGCATTTTGGAATGTGACAGTTTGCCCGATTTGAAAATCATTCAAGCGCGAGGCATGCACTTCAAGCACGTAGCGCGCAGGTTCTTTGGAGAAGAAAGCGGACTTGCCTGCGCCGGCCAGAATTTTATCTACGACGAGCATGTCTGAATTAATCCAGAATACGGCCAGGTCGAAGTACACGCCGAGCATGTGAATGGATGAGTCGAGGCGGCTGTCGCGGCTGTAGACGAGCAGGAGACCTTCGTTTATATGAAGGGTGCGGCGAAATGTGAGGCCGCGCAGACGGCATAGAAAGGAAGCGCAATATTTTACGCGCGGCGCGTCAATGTGAGCGTGGGCGGGTTGCACAAAAATAAATTCAGGGTGGGTCATGGTATAAAAAATGGGCGGCCCTGAATTTTCACAGGGACGCCCGTGTTTGCCTTTAAGTTGAGTTAAGCGGCGATGGTTTTGGCGAGAACTTTTTCCACGCTCTTGAGCAGGTCTTGCGGGCTGAAGGGCTTGGCGATGTAGTCATCTACTTTGGCAATGTGCAGGCCGAGAACTTTATCGATGCTTTGCGCTTTTGCCGTGATGACGATCACGGGAATCTGGCGCGTCGATTCGTCGGCTTTCATTTGCTGGTATACTTCCCAGCCGTCCATATCTGGCATCATTAAATCTAGCAAGACGAGGTCTGGTAGTTCTTCTTTGACCATGCGCAGACCCTCGCGTCCGCCGGCGGCGCCTTTGACATCAAAGCCGCGGCGACTAAGAATCAGACGAATTAAATCGATCATCTCTGATTCGTCTTCAATGCATAAAATTCTGCGAACATTTGCATCGTTCATAAAAAGCCTCTTCTATTTTTAGTTTACCATAAAACTAACCCGCATGAAAATTATCACCTGGAACGTGAATGGCATTCGCGCCGCGCTTGGCAAGGGGGCATTGGACTGGGCTTTTGCGCGCCGGCCAGATATATTGTGCATTCAAGAGATTAAAGCCCGCCCGGACCAACTTAAAGAAGAACAGCGTACTGTGCCTGGATATGACGTGACCTGGAACCCGGCCGAACGCGCTGGATATAGCGGCGTCGCCACCTTTAGCGCCGCCTCGCCGCTCGACGTGGAAGCGGGTCTGGCCACCCCGCGCTTTGATATTGAGGGACGGGTGATTCGCACTCGCCACGAAGACTTTCTGCTCTTCAATATTTATTTTCCCAATGGCCAACGTGGTCAAGATCGCGTGGACTACAAGCTCGATTTCTATGCGCGCCTGCTCGAAGTGTGTGACACGCTCCATGCGGCAGGGGAGAACATTATCATTACCGGCGATTTTAACACAGCGCACATGCCGATTGACTTGAAGAACCCCAAAGAGAATGAAAAAACTTCCGGCTTCCTGCCCGAAGAGCGCGAATGGGTGCAAAAGTTTCTAGACCACGGTTTTGTGGATGTCTATCGCAAACTCTACCCCGAAAAAGAAGAATACACCTGGTGGACGTATCGCTTCGCGGCGCGCGCGCGCGGCATTGGCTGGCGCATTGATTACTTCCTTGTCTCAGAAAAACTTGCCGCACGCGTAAAAGATGTCATCATTCACGAAGACGTGGATGGTTCAGACCACTGTCCCGTGGAACTGATATTGGATTAACGTCCGCTGAAAATTCGACTGATTGTGTAAGAGAATTATAGAAACATCCTTGCTGGACTATTATTTGGCATATGCGGTTGGTATAATGCCGTCATATTTCGGAGGCCCCCTTGAATCCACCTCGTAGTCAATCTTCTTATCTCATAACCTTTCTGCTCATCGTTGCTGTTGGCGCCATGATTTATACCGCCGTTCAGCGCGAGGGCAACGGCGCAGACAAACCGTTGACCATCAACGACCTTGCGCAGGCTGTCGAAAACGGCGAAGTGAAAAGCATCCTGATTGAGCAGGACAATCGCCTCACTGTTGTGTTTAAAGATGGCGCGCAAAATAACGTGGATGAAGTTGTGGAGCGCACCGCGCAAAAAGAGCCCGAGACCACGCTCGTGGACCAACTGCTCAGCCTGGGCGTTACGCCGGAAAAACTTGCCCCCGATAATGTTTCTATTGAGGCCAAGCCCGTCTCGCAATGGGCCGGCCTGTTTGGGTCACTGGCAATCATCGTTCCGTTCTTGCTGATGGGTGGTCTGCTCTGGTTTATCCTGCGTCAGGCGCAAGGCTCTAATAATGCGGCCATGTCTTTCGGCAAGAGTCGCGCGCGCATGTTCAGCGGCGACCATCCCACGGTCACCTTTGCGGATGTGGCCGGCGCGGATGAATCGAAGGAAGAGCTTAAGGAAATTGTTGAGTTCTTAAAAGAACCGCAAAAATTCATTCAGCTGGGCGCGCGCATTCCCAAGGGAGTTTTGCTGGTTGGCCCTCCCGGCACCGGCAAGACCCTTCTCGCCAAAGCCGTTTCGGGCGAGGCGGGTGTTCCGTTCTTCTCCATCTCCGGTTCTGAATTTGTAGAAATGTTTGTCGGCGTGGGCGCCAGTCGTGTCCGCGATCTGTTTGAACAGGCCAAGCGACATTCGCCGTGCATCATCTTCGTGGACGAAATTGATGCCGTCGGACGTCAGCGCGGCGCCGGGTTGGGCGGCTCGCACGACGAGCGCGAACAAACCCTTAATCAGATGCTCGTTGAAATGGACGGCTTCGACACCGACACCAACGTCATCATCATGGCGGCCACAAACCGCCCCGATGTGCTTGACCCAGCTCTCCTGCGTCCGGGCCGCTTCGACCGTCGCGTGACTCTCGACCGTCCCGACGTGAAGGGCCGCGAGGCGATTCTGAAGGTCCACTCGAAGGGCAAGCCGCTTGATCCCACAGTGGATCTGGCTTCGCTTGCCCGCGGCACACCCGGCTTTGTCGGCGCGGATTTGGAAAACATGGTTAATGAAGGCGCCATCCTCGCCGCGAGACGAAACTTGAAAGCCATCGGCCAGTCTGAGTTGGAAGAGGCCATTGAGCGCGTCGTCATGGGACCCGAACGAAAGTCCCGCCTGATTTCGGAGGAAGAGAAGCGCATCATCGCCTACCATGAAGCGGGTCACGCCGTCGTGGCCAATGCCATCGCTGAGGCCGACCCGGTCCAAAAAGTGACCATCGTCGGTCGCGGACAGGCTGGCGGCGTCACCTGGTTCCGCCCCGATGAAGATCGCATTCTTGCCTCGCGCAAGAAACTGAACGCCACGCTCGTTTATGCGCTCGGCGGACGCGCCGCCGAAGAAATTGTCTTCGACGACATCACCTCCGGCGCCTCCAACGACATTGAGCAAGTCACGCGCATCGCCCGTTCCATGGTTACCCGCCTGGGCATGTCCACTGAACTTGGCCCGATGACCTACGGCCAGAAAGAGGAATTGATTTTCCTCGGCCGCGAAATCTCGGAACAGCGCGACTACTCGGACGCAGTCGCCCAGCAAATTGACAAAGAAGTTCGCCGCATGGTGGACGAAGCCTATAAGCAGGCCAAGTCGCTGGTTATCACATACCGCGAACAGCTCGATGCCGTAGCCAAGAAATTGCTCGAAGTGGAATCCATCACCCGCGAAGAATTTGAAAAGATTTTCCCGCCGCCGCACAGCAAGAAGAGCGGCACGCCTCAGGTGGCGTAGGGGATTCTTTGAAAAAAAGAGTAGGGTCACGGCGACGCCGTGACCCTACTCTTTTTTTATTATTTACGCTGGATACTATTTCCCCGCCGCTTCCTTGTGTTGACGGACCAACTCGCGGCGCAGAATCTTTCCAACCGTTGTCTTCGGCAATTCGGCGCGGAACTCAAAATGAGTGGGCACTTTATAAGGCGCCAGTTTTTCTTTGCAGAAAGTTTTCAACTCCTCAGGTGTCGCAGACTCGCCCGGCTTGAAAACAATCCAAGCCTTCACCGTCTCGCCGCGTTGCGGGTCGGGGATGCCGGCCACGCCCACGTCCATCACTTTGGGATGCTCCATGAGCACTTCTTCCACCTCGCGCGGCCATACTTGGAATCCGCCCGGCTTGATCAGTTCCTTCTTGCGGTCTACTATATAGAAGTAGCCGTCCTCATCCATGCGCGCGATGTCGCCGGTGTAAAGCCATATTTTTCCATTCTTATCTGCGCGCAGGGTGTTGGCTGTCTCGGTGGGCATATTGTGATAACCCTTCATCACCTGCGGACCGTGCATAATGATCTCGCCAATTTCGCCGACCTGCACCTCGGTCTCACTATCATCGAGGCTGATGATTTTCACATCCATATCTGGCAGGGGCATGCCGATGGAGCCGTCCCTGTTTTCGCCGTTGAGCGGATTGCAGTGTGTGCCCGTCGGCGCTTCCGAGAGGCCGTAGGCCTCGAAGACCTTGCCGCCGGTGAGTCGCTCGAATTCTTCCTTGGTCTCGCGCATGAGCGGAGCAGAACCCGAGACGCAGGCCGTGATTGAGGAAAGGTTGTACTTGCCAGCCTTCACGTCGGGATGATTATTGATTCCGTTATACAGCGCAGGCACGCCCGGAAAAATAGTCGCCTTATATTTGGCGATATTGTCCAGCACGTCCTTCAGGTCGCGCGGATTTGGCACCATGACCATGCTCGCGCCGGATGTGATGGCGAAGAGCATTCCCGCCACCATGCCATATACATGAAAAAGCGGAATCGCCATCAATACCACTTCCTTGCCATCCTCGGCATTGACAAACCAATTTCTGATTTGCAGTGCGTTCGCCAGCACGTTGCGATGCATTGCCACTGCCGCCTTCGATACGCCCGTTGTTCCGCCCGAGTATTGGAACATGGCCGTATCGTCGCCAGTGATTTCGATTTTTGGGCGCGGCGTGTGCGCGTGTTGTTTCAAAACATCCTGCATCCACACATCGCCCTGACCCAACCCGCCGTCAATACGGAAGCCGCCCTTTTTCTCGCGCAACAACGTAAACAGGATGCGCAACACAGGAGGCAGGGTCTCCTTTAAATTCGTGACAATAATTTTTCTGATCTTCGTTTTGGGTTGCGCGGCCTTGATGGTCTTGTAGAAATTTGTCATCACGAACATCACTTCAATCCCCGAATCGTTTGCCTGATGTTCGATCTCTGCCGGTGTGTAAAGTGGATTTGTGGCCACCACCACACCGCCAGCTTTTAGAATTGCAAAATAGGCCATCACAAATTGCGGCGAGTTTGGCATAAAGATTCCCACACGGTCGCCTTTCTTCACGCCCATCGCCACCAGCCCTCCGGCGAGATGATCGCTGATTTCGTTCATTTCTTTAAACGTCACCACCGCGCCTTTAAAAATCGTGCAAGCTCTATCAGGATATTTTTGCGCAGACTGATCCAAAAATTGAAACACAGGCCCCTTCGGATACTCAATCGTAGCCGGAACCCCTTTATCGTAATTCTTCACCCACGGTCGGTCTTTCATGATGCGCCTCCTGAGAATGGTGTGGAACGGATTGGTTCAGTATAGCCACTAAAAAATTAAACGTCAACCAAGACAGAACGCAAATATGCCTCAATTTCTACCGCTGAATTTTTCTGGACTATAAACCAGCGAATCGACTCGTCCGCCGCTTTGAACCAATTCGCCTGCCGACGCACGAACAGCCGCGTCGCGCGTCGCATCGCCACCTTGGCGGGTTCGACTTCCAATTCGCCTTTTAGCACGCTGACACATTCGCGATACCCGATCGCGGACATGGCTGGCAGGGCGGGGGCATAACCGTCAGCCAGCAGACCGCGCACCTCGTCCAGCAAACCCGCTTCAAACATGGATTCGATGCGCGCGTCGACGCGGGCGTAAAGTTCCTCGCGCGGACGAGTCAATCCGATTTTAATTAAATGGTAAGGCGAGTCTGCGCGTGTGCGTTGCTCCGAAAATTTTCGGCCAGTGGTGAGGATGACTTCAAGCGCGCGAATGGTGCGACGAAAATTGCGCGCGTCAATCTTCTGCGCGGCCTCGGGGTCAAGCACATTCAATTTATCGTGTAGCCAGTTGAAACCTCTGGCCTCTTTCAAATTCTCTAATTCTCGGCGCAGGCGCGCATCTGCCTCCACCTCTGGCGGACTCCAGCCCTCCGTCACCGCACGTACATACTGCCCCGTGCCGCCGACGAGAAAAGGAAGTTTGCCCCGCGCATGAATTTCAGCAATCGCGCGCCGCGCGGATTCTTGAAACACAGCCAGCGACCAGGTCTCGTCGGGATTCGCCACGTCAATTAAATGATGCGGCACGCGCGCCCGCTCAGCTGCGGAAGGTTTCGCGGTGCCGATATCCATCCCGCGATAAAACAACCGCGAATCCGCGCTGACGATTTCGCCGTCGAGTTTCTCGGCGAGTTGCAGTGCGAGTTCGGTCTTGCCAACAGCGGTGGGGCCGATGAGGAGGATGAGGGGAGGCGGTCTCAGACCTCCGAAGTCTTCAAGACTTCGGAGGTCTTTTGGCGGGACATTCATCTTTCCGCTTCCTGAATGTAATTTCGGAAATCATCGGGCAGATAGCGAGTCTTAATATACCCGGCTATCTTTTGTTTATATTCTTCGACAGTTCCAAAATTCTCCGCGATAAATTCCTGCTTGACCAGAGTTCCTTTGCGCAAGCCTATCCACTCAAGGTAGTTGGAATATTCCCAGTTATCAGGTAAAGAAACCAGCCCGTCTTTGACGGGGTTGGCGTGAATATAAACGCATAGATTAAGGAGGTGTTCGTAGGATCGAACGGGTTTCCCTTGAAATTGCCCCTGAAAAAGTGCGCCAACGCGAGCGAAGCGTTTGTTGATTGCCTTGGTATACGAAACGCCCAGCCGCATCATTGACTTGGACACTTCCGTCGAGACCGTTTGTGCTTGAGGCGCGGCGCCCGAGACGGAGATCTCCGAGTTCTCCAAGAACTCGGAGATCTCCGTCTCGGGCTGGGACTTGACACGCCCTAAAATGTGATAATGGGTCGGCATCAGGCAGTATGCAATTACGTCCATCTGATCACGGAGATATTTCTTGACCCCGCGCAGGAAATACAAATAGTTATCCCGCTCGAAGAACACAGGCTGGCGGTTGTTGCCGCGATTGTAGAAGTGATAATACTGGTTGGGGAGGAAGGGAATGATTCTGCGTGGCATGGCTACTCGTAGACTTCCGAAGTCTTTAAGACTTCGGAAGTCTTTTTGCTACTTGATTATACCCATTCAATTTTTTTGACGTATAATTTCGCCATCATGGCCGACCTGACGGGACATTCATTCGGACGTTACCACCTGCTCGAAAAACTGGGCGAGGGCGGGATGGCGATTGTTTACAAGGCCTACGACACGCGCCTCGAAGTGGACGTGGCGGTCAAGGTCATCCAAACGGACAATTTTCCGCAGAACGCCGTGGAGCGCGCCCTTAAGCGTTTCGAGCGCGAGGCCAAGTCGTTGGCGCGCTTGACTCATCCCAACATTGTTAAAGTGACCGATTACGGTGAATACGAGGGTAAACCCTATCTCGTCATGCCATACTTGCCAGGTGGGACTCTGAAAACGAGACTCGGCAAACCGATGGTTTGGGCGGAGGCAGTAACCTTGCTGTTGCCGATTGCCGAGGCGCTGGAGTTTGCACACAGCCAGGGCATGATTCACCGTGACGTGAAGCCAGCCAATATTTTGATCACCCAAAGCGGACGCCCGATGCTGAGCGATTTCGGCATCGCCAAAATCCTCGATTTGGACAAAAATTTTGACTTGACCGGCACCAACGCGGCAATCGGCACGCCTGAATACATGGCCCCTGAACAGGCAAGCGCAAAGAATGTAGACCATCGCGCTGACATTTACGCGCTCGGCATTGTTCTTTATGAAATGGTGACGGGACGCAAACCCTTCATGGCGGATACGCCCATGGCCGTGCTGATCAAACATGCCACCGAACCCCTGCCACGCCCAAAGAAATTTATGCCGACTCTACCAGACCGCGCAGAGAAGATATTAATTAAGGCGCTTGCCAAAATTCCTGCCGACCGCTACCAAAGCATGGCAGAGTTTTCTTCTGCGTTGCAACAGAGTGTTGAGAAAACAAAAATTATCAGGCCGAGCAAGCCAGCGCGGACGGAGCCTCTGGTGATTGAAGATAAAACCGAGCGCGTTGTCTTCACTAATGTAATCGAGACCCCGGCTCATGTAACGAATCAAAATGTAAAAGTGGGTCAGGGTAACTGGCGCAAATGGCTGCCGCTGGGCGCGCTGGTGATTGTGCTATGCCTGGCTCTCGCCACTGGCAATCGCCTGCTCGGGTCGGGCACCCGCGAAACTGACCAGCCTGAAGGGACAGCCACCGAGACGGCCGCATCTACCAGCACCTCCACGCCGACTAAAACGCTTACACCTACCATCACCTTTAGTCCCACACTCGGCATTGGCACGACGCTAATGTCGGAAACAGATGGTATGACCCTGCTATTTGTACCAGCCGGGGAATTCACGATGGGCAGTGATACCAGCGACCAATCAGATGAAAAACCAGAACATCAAGTTAATTTGGATGCCTTCTGGATTGACCAGACCGAAGTGACCAATGTCATGTACTTTAGGTGTGTCGGCGCCAGAGTCTGTGCGCCGCCGAGATCCTCGGAGTCTTATAGTAGGCCAAATTATTATGGTATTTCTGAATTTGATAATTACCCCGTCATCTATGTCGATTGGAATCAAGCAAAGGACTACTGCGAATGGGCAGGCAGAAGATTACCGACAGAGGCTGAATGGGAGAAGGCCGCGCGCGGCATAGATGGACCTACTTATCCCTGGGGAGAAAACATTGATAGTACTTTTGCCAATTACAATGGAAATGTTGGCGATACAACAGCGGTGGGTAGTTACGCCAGCGGACAAAGCCCTTATGGCCTGTACGATATGGCTGGCAATGTATGGGAATGGGTATCAAGTTTGTATAAACCTTATCCCTATAGCGCAACAGACGGTCGTGAAGATTTGTCATCCACTGATGCCCGCGTGCTTCGGGGCGGCTCGTGGTACTTCTACGTTATCTTCGTCCGTTCTGCGGTTCGTTACAGGAACACTCCTGGTATTACCGTCAACTACGTTGGTTTCCGTTGCGCCCGCTCGCTTGATTGATTCTGTTTTCTGTCCTCTGATTTTCTGGCCTTCTGAATCGCGCTGATTTTTTGAAATCAATAAAGTGTATCAAGCGCGCCACCCTCCCGCCGTAGGCGGGCGCGC
>VFKQ01000228.1 GCA_009885445.1 Anaerolineaceae bacterium
CTGGGGTTTCTCGTGTAAACTTAACGGGCAGATGCGAACAGCGTCTGCCCGTTTTGAATTTCTGCCCTCACCCCGCCTTCGGCACCCCTCTCCCGTAATCGGGAGAGGGGACGGGGGTGAGGGCGCATAGAGGATAAATGCGCCACACCAACGGCTCGGTGGAAGTGATCTGCGGTTCGATGTTCAGCGGCAAGACGGACGAGTTGATTCGTCGCCTTGTGCGCGCCACGATTGCGAAGCAAAAGGTGCAGGTATTTAAACCCGCCATTGACGTGCGTTACGCCGTCGAAAAAGTGACTTCACATGCCGGCTCGGACTACGATGCGATTCCCGTTCAGAATGCGGCAGATATTCGCAAACTTTTGGAAAGTGACACAACCGTCGTTGGCATTGACGAGGCCCAGTTCCTCGACGCGGAAGTTGCCAGCGTGGCCCGCGAACTCGCGGACAAAGGTATGCGCGTGCTCGTGGCGGGACTTGACACCGACTTTCGCGGCGAACCGTTTGGCGCGATGCCGGTGCTCATGTCACAAGCCGAGCGCGTGGACAAACTGCACGCCATCTGCATGGTCTGCGGCGAAGACGCCTCGCGCACGCAGAGACTGGTCAACGGCAAGCCCGCGCGTTACGACGACCCGGTCGTCATCGTCGGCGCGGCGGAGTTGTACGAGGCGCGTTGTCGTCAACATCATGAAGTACCAAGATAGTTTGATAGTTGGAGGGTTGGGTAGTTGTCAAATAGTCATGCGGCACGACGACTGAACTACGAACCAGAAAACTACAAAGCTACCTAAACTACAAAACTACCTAAACTACAAAACTACCTAACTACCTAAACTACAAAACTACCTAACTACCTAAACTATGAAACTACAAAACTACACTGACTTCCTTTCCGAAACCCTGATCGAACCCGCTGCCCTCCAAAAACGCGTCGCCGAGTTGGGCGCAGAGATCAGCCGCGATTACGCCGACTCAGACGGCACGCTGATTCTCATTTGCATCCTGCGCGGCGGCGTGCCCTTCCTGGTGGACTTGATGCGCCACATCACCGTCCCGCACATGGTCGATTTTATGGCCGTGTCATCGTATGGCGCGGGCGCGCGCGAGTCGAGTGGCAACGCGCGCATCACAATGGATATGCAGACCAACATCAAAGACAAGCACGCCATCCTCGTCGAAGATATTATTGACAGCGGTCACACCATCGCCTCGGTGCTCGAATTGCTCGAAACGCGCCAGCCGAAGAGTCTGCGCGTGTGCTCACTGCTCGACAAGTCCGAACGCCGCGAAGCCGTCGTCCCCGTCCACTATTGCGGTTTCAGCATCCCCAACAAATTTGTCTTTGGCTACGGCCTCGACCTCGACGAGTATTATCGCAACCTGCCTTTCATCGGCGTCGTTGATTTGGAAAAATATAAGCCGGTGAAGTAGACAGGTAGACAAGTAGACACGTAACACGCATTTCCTATCTCGCAACACGCATCTCCTAACTCGCAACACGCATCTCCTAACTCGCAAACCCCATGTCCGAAACCCCCTCATCTTACGCTGGTCGTTGGGTGGCTCGCGTGCGTGGACAAATTGTCGCGCAGGGCGGCACACCCGAGCAGGCCCGTCGCGCATCGCAATCCAGCCGCCACAAAGAACCGCCCGAAATTATTTTTATGCCTCCCACCACTCCGCTAAAATTTTCTGCGCTCCTCGATAAAGTCCGTGACGCGTTGCCCGACGTGGAACTCTACCTCGTCGGCGGCGCGGTGCGCGATGCGCTCTTGAATCGCGTTTCTCTGGATCTGGACTTTGCCCTGCCCTCCGACGGGATTCGCACCTCCCGCCGCCTCGCCGACGCGCTGGGAGCGGGCATCTTCCCCCTCGACGACGAACGCGACACGGGACGAGTCATCGTCACCCACGCCGACGGCTCGCGCGAAAAATTAGACTTCGCCACCTATCGCGGCGACTCGCTCGACGCCGACCTGCGCGCGCGTGACTTCACCGTCAACGCCATGGCCGTGGACTTAAAAGACATGTCCCTGCTCGACCCGCTCGAAGGTGCGGCGGACTTGCGCGCAAAAAAAATTCGCGCCTGCTCTGACACTTCTTTAAGCGACGACCCGATTCGCATCTTGCGCGGAATCCGTCTGGCCGCTTCTTTGGATTTCGAGATCGAACCGTCCACGCGCAAGATGATGAAGTCCGCCGCCAAACTATTGCCAAAAATTTCGCCCGAGCGACTGCGCGACGAAATCTTCCGCATCTGCGCAGGTCCGCGCCAATCTGATTCATTTCGCGCGCTGGAACTTCTCGGAGTCCTGCCGCACATCCTTCCCGAACTGTCCGCGCTGAAAGGTGTCGAGCAACCCACCCCGCACGTCCATGAAGTGTGGGAACACACGTTGCAAGTCCTCTCCGCCCTCGAGCGGATTCTGCGAATCCTGGAGGGGGATGAGTCGCTCATTTTGGCCGACCCGTTTGCAGGTCCGTTAGTGGCGCGGCTGGGGATGTATCGCGAAAAATTTGCGGCGCATTTTTCCCAGTCGCTTAATGAAGATCGGGAGGCGCGTCCGCTGTTATTTTTATCCGCGCTGTATCACGACATTGCCAAGCCGCAATCTGCGACGAAAGATGAGACGGGGCGCATCCGCTTTTGGGGGCACGACGAAGAGGGCACGAAGGTGGCGGCGCATCGTCTGCGCGAATTGCATTTGAGCAATGATGAAGTAGCGCGCGTCGAAACGGTGATTCGAAATCACATGCGCCTGCATTATCACAGCGACCAAAAAATAAAAAAGGGACTCGACCCTTCGCGCCGCGCCATCTATCGATTTTTTCGTGACAGCGGCAAAGCTGGCGTAGACTTAACCCTGCTGGCTCTCGCCGACCTGCGCGGCACCTATGGCGAAAAACTGACGCAGGAAACCTGGTCCGCCGCGTTGGACGTTGCGCAGATATTTCTCGAAAATTATTTCGAGCGCCCCGAAGAAAGCATTGCGCCGCCGCGTTTGTTGGATGGAAATGATTTGATGCGCGAACTCGGCATTGCGCCAGGTCCGCGCCTCGGCGAATTGCTCGAAGCCATCCGCGAAGCGCAAGCAGATGGGGAGGTGCGCACGCGCGAAGAGGCGATTGCGCTGGCGCGGAAGTTGATTGAGATGATTCAAAAATAAAACCCACAAGTTTTCAGAACTTGTGGGTTTTTTATTAGGCGGCGATGGCCAATTGGTAAATTGCGGGTTTGTAGCGCGGGAGAGGAATAGATTTGCCCTCTGCTTTTGCGGATTCTAACCAGGCTTGTTTAGCAGTTAGGGCCTCTGCCAAGGCCGCTTCTGGCGTTTCGCCAAATGCAGAGCAGTGCTCCAAGTCGGGGATGTCGGCGATGTAACCGCCGTCCTCTTCGCTGTAAAAAATATTGATGTGATAATCTTTCATTCTTCCTCCAGATTTAGGTCGTACCGTTCCACAAGATTCATGAATTGCCGGATCTGATAAGGTTTGATTTGTCCACCGACTTCTTGCAAATTAACCAACTCTTTGCTTTTCGGATGAACAAAAATGTGATGGCTCCCGCTGACTCGCGAGAGCCGAAAACCAAATCCCTCAACCAGCGAGATGAAATCAGAGAACGAAATGTTCTTCGAGCCAGAAAGAATCTTCGCAAGAGTTTTTTGGCGTTTTGCCATATTCACCCATTATAATACTTGAAAAGGAAACAACATGAAAACCATCACCATCAACAACCTCTCCCTCGCCTACACCCGCCGCGGACATGGCGCGCCGCTCGTGCTGTTTCACGGCTACCCGTTGGACAGTTCCATTTGGAGCGAAGTGGTGCCCTTGCTCGAAGAGCATTTCGATTTGATCATCCCCGACGTGCGCGGATTCGGCGCGAGCGCGACGACCACCGACATGTACACCCTGACCGACGTGGCCGCCGACATGAAAGTTTTGCTCGACGAATTAGACATCCCCTCAGCCTTCGTGGCGGGACACTCGATGGGCGGGTACCTCGCTCTCGCATTGGCGAAAGCCTACCCCGAGCAGGTGCGCGGACTGGCCCTCGTCGCTTCACAAACTGCGGCGGATGCGCCCGAGGGCAAACAAAAACGCTACGACACCGCCAAGCAAGTTGCCGACCAGGGCATTGGCGTCGTCGTTGAAGCCATGACCCCCAAACTCTCGGCGGATACGCGCCTGCAAACTTTCCTGCGCGAGTTAATGGCCCGTCAAGAATCGCAGGCCTACATTGGCACATTGAAAGCCATGGCCGAACGCGAAGACACTTTGTCCATGCTGGCGGCGGCCACCTTCCCGCTGATCATCGTCCACGGCGACGCGGACGCGCTCATCCCTGTGGCGAAGGCGCGCGAAGTGGCCTCGGTGGCCTCCCGCGCTCATCTCGTGGAGCTGGCCGGAGTTGGTCACATGCCGATGTTGGAGAGTCCGCAAGCGGTGGCGGATGCGTTGATGAAATTTTTGTAATTGCGATTGAAATGATTTGTTGGGGCACGGCACCGCCGTGCCCCAACGCGTTTAATTAAAACCCCTGATACACAAACGTAACTGCCTCGGCTTGCGGCCCGAGGAAAAGAATAAACAACCAGAGCACCATTGCAAAGCCCCAGGCTTGCGCGCGCGGAGTCCATTTGACGAAGAAGGCGTCCGACTCGTGTTTTGCTTCCTGCCAGTCGAACCAGAACGAAAATGTGATGCTCAAGATAATGTC